>NZ_JBPGXM010000040.1:0-26297 GCF_056755495.1 Leifsonia sp. KNZ12-8B | reverse complement strand
GGGGGCCCCGGGGCGGGGGGGGGGTGGGGGTGGGCCCCCCCCGCCTCGGCCCTCACCCTCATGGCGGCGGCGACCATCGCCCCCAGTCTTCCCGCGATGGCGGAGGCGTTCGCGGCCGCTCCGGGGAGCGAGACGCTCGTCCGGCTCGCCCTCACCATCACCTCGCTCGCGATCGCGATCGCGGCGCCGTTCGCCGGGGCGCTTGCCGACCGGATCGGACGGCGCCCGCTCCTGATCGCGTCGCTCGTCCTCTACACGGTTGCGGGGAGCGCCGGATCCGTGATCTCCGATCTGCCCCTTCTCCTCGTCTCGCGCGCGTTGCTGGGCGTCGCCGTCGGCGGGATCATGACGGCGGTCTCGACCATCATCAGCGACTGGTTCGACGGCCCCGCGCGCGCCTCCTTCCTCGCGCGACAGCAGGCCGCCGCCAGCCTCGGCGGAGTGATCTTCCTGCCGCTGGCCGGGGTCCTGGCCACCCCGTCGTGGCACACGCCGTTCCTGCTCTACGGCGCAGGCGTCCTCGTTCTGCCCCTCGTCGTCCTCGCGCTCCGGGAACCCGACCGTGCGCGCTCGGCGCCGGCCGCGGCCGGGGGCATCGCGGGCGGCGGCTCTCCACGGGGCCGGGACGCGCGGTGGCGAATCGCGAGCATCGCGGTCGTCGCCCTGGTCGTGACGGCGGTGTTCTTCATGGCTCCCACCCAGCTCCCCTTCTCGCTCCACCGCTTCCATGCGGCGCCTGCTCTGACCGGGGTGGTGGTCGCCGCCAGCACCGCCACCGGCGTGATCGGTGCGCTCGGATTCCCGAGGCTCAGAGCCCGACTGGGCCCGACGGCGATCACCGCGCTGAGCGTGTTGCTCCTCGGCATCGGCTGGGTCGTCGTCGGTGCCGCGAACGGTGTCAGCCAGGTCGTCGCCGGCGTGCTGCTCGGCGGAATCGGCGTCGGCATGGCGGTGCCGAACCTCAACGACCAGCTCGCCACCCTGGCCACCACGGCGAGCCGAGGCCGAGTCCTGGGAACCCTCGTCACGGCCATCTTCCTCGGGCAGTTCCTGTCCCCACTCGTTGCGGCGCCCGTGATCGACGCGATCGGCATCCCCGCCACGTTCCTGTCGGCCGGGGTCATCCTCACGGCCGTGGCGGCCGCCACCCTCGGCGCTCACCTGCTCAGCCGGGGGCGAACACCGGCCGGGCAGGGGCTTATTGCTCAGGTACCTGAGTAATATGGGGTCATGGTTTCGGATCCTGTGGCGGCCGCTTCGACGGCCGAGTTGGGTGACCGGCTCCGCGTCGTGCTGGGGGCTCTGGCCCGGCGCCTGCGCGAGTACGGCGTCGTCGGAGGTCTGCGGCGCGCCGAACTGACGATGCTCACCCGTGTGGAGGCCGACGGCAGCACGACGCTGACCGATCTCGCCGGCGCGGAGGGCGTCCGACTTCAGTCCGCGTCGGAGACCGTTGCAGCACTGGAGGCCGCGGGCTTCATCCACCGCAGGAAGGATCCGAGCGACGGCAGGCGCACGCTCATCAGCCCGACCGATGCGGGCAGGTCGGCGCTGGGCGTCGCCCGGGCACGGCGGGGTGAATGGCTCACCGAGAGGCTGTCGGCCGACTTCTCAGCCGATGAGCGACGGCTCATCGAGACGGCGATCCCCCTGCTGGAACGTCTCCTCGATGACCGGAACCGCGAGGTCGGTCGATGACCGCGCGCTTCACGTCGCCGTTCACGGACCACAGCTCGGCCGACGAGGTGCTGGAGGGTGTGGATCTCTCCGGTCGCCGGGCGGTGGTCACGGGTGCCGGCACCGGGATCGGTTCAGCGGTGGCCAGGTCCCTGGCTCGCCGGGGCGCCGAGGTCACCCTGGCCGTGCGGGTGGCGGACAGGGATGCGGCGGAGTCGGTGGCCGGGCAGATCCGGGACGCTCCCGGCTCCGGTGCGGCATCGGTCGAGCTCCTCGACCTGGTCGACCGCGACTCGATCGCTCGGTTCGCCGATCGGTGGGAGGGGCCGCTGGACATCCTGGTGAACAACGCCGGCGTCATGAACACCCCGGAGAGCCGCACGCCCGAGGGCTGGGAGCTCCAGTTCGCCACCAACCATCTCGGTCATGCCGACCTCGCGCGGCGCCTTCACCCCGCACTCCGAGCGGCCGGACGCGCGCGCGTCGTGTCGGTCAGCTCCAGCGCGCACCGGCGTTCACCGGTGATCTTCGATGACCCCTTCTTCACCAGGCGCCCGTACGACCCCGATCTGGCGTACGCGCAGTCCAAGTCGGCGATCAATCTGTTCGTCGTCGAAGCGGATCGGCGTTGGTCGGCCGACGGGATCCATGTCAATGCGGTCATGCCGGGAGGCCTCTGGACCGGCATCCAGCGCCACCTCGATCCCGCGTACCTCAGCGCGCGGAAGGCCGCCGCTCGGTCGGCGGGTGCCTTCGTCAAGAACCTCGAACAGGGAGCGGCACCGATCGTCCTCTGCGCAGCGAGCCCGCTCGCCGCGGACGTCGGGGGCCGCTACATCGAGGAGGACTGCCAGGAGGCGCTCGTGGTCTCGGAGCAGACCTCGCGGCGCGGCGTCCTGGCGTACTCCGTCGACCCCGAGAACGCCAGGAGACTCTGGGACCTGACCGACGACCTCCTCGGCCGGGCCTAGCGGTCGACCCACGACCACCGGCCCCGCCTCAGCGGAGCGTCACGGTGGTGGTGCGCTCCCGGCCTCCCCGGACGTAGACGACCTCGACCGTGTCGCCGGCGCGGCTGGTCACCTGGATCGCCGTCAGCACGTCGACGCTCACGGCCGGGCGGTCGTTCACCCGGACGATCACGTCTCCAGCACGGATGCCGGCCTCAGCGGCGGGGCCGCCCGCGTCGACCGACTGGACGAAGAGGCCGTCGGTGATGCCGAAGGTCGCCGCGACCGACGGGGGGATCGGCGTGACGGAGACGCCGGCCGTCGGGTGCGCGACCTCGCCGTGCTCGATCAGCTCGTGGGCGATCGGCAGCGCCTGGGCCACCGGAACGGCGAACCCGATGCCGACGCTTCCGGTGCTGGCCTGTCCGGCCTTCCCCGGGACCGTGGCGATCGCCGTGTTCACCCCGACCAGGCGGCCGCTGCAGTCCACGAGAGCGCCTCCCGAGTTGCCCGGGTTGATCGAGGCGTCCGTCTGGATCGCGCCGGCGAGCACCGCGTTGGTGTCGTCGTCGCTCGGAACCGGCACGGTGCGCCCGAGGGCGCTGACGATCCCGGCGGTCACGGTGCTCGAGAGTCCCAGCGGCGCGCCGAGGGCGACGACGGGCTCCCCGACGGAGAGCGAACCGGAGTCACCGGTCGAGATGACGGGAAGGGGCTGGTCGTCGTCGACCTTCAGGACGGCGAGGTCGGTCTTCGGGTCTCGCCCGACCAGGGTGGCGGGCAGCTCGTGGCCGTCGCTGAAGCGGACGGTGAGCTCGCCGGCGCGCGCCGCAGCGGCGATGACGTGGTTGTTCGTCAGGACGTGCCCTGCGGAGTCGATGATCTGGCCGCTGCCGCTGCCGGCCCCATCCGCACCGCGCACCTGGATCGTCACGATCGTCGGAAGGACGCGGTCGGCGATCGCGACCGCGTCGCAGGCGCCGCGCGGCCCGGCGAAGATCAGCGTCCCGACGACGCCCATGATCATCCCGCCGCCGATGAGGATCAGGACCGCGCCGATCGCGACGGCGGCGGCTCCCCGGCCCATGCGGCGGGTACGAGGCGGTGTGGTCGGATCCTCAGCCATCAGTTCTCCCTTGCAGTCCCTGGGCTGAGAATAGCGGGGCAATGTGACGTCCCGTCGTCACCGAGACGCGCACGACGCCCCGGCCCGCCTCACACGTCGCGGTCGAAGAGGTCCTCCCAGGTCTCGCGCCGGATGACCGCCCGCGCCTCGCCGTCGCGCACGAAGACCACCGGCGGGCGCCGGTAGCCGTTGTAGTTGTTCGCCATGGTGTGCGTGTACGCACCCGTGGCGGGCACGGCGAGGAGGTCGCCGACGCGCGCAGCGGGCAGCCGCAGCGGATCGACGAGCACGTCGCCCGATTCGCAGTGCCGGCCGACCACCACGACGTCCTCGGCATCCTCGTCGTGCATGCGACCAGCGAGGACGGCCTCGTAGCGCTGGCCGTACATCGCCGCCTCGAGGTTGTCGCCCATGCCGCCGTCGACGGCGACGAAGGTACGGGCGTCCCGCTTGACGGTCGTCACCGTGTAGAGGGTGAACGCCGACCCGTTGACCATGCTGCGGCCGGGCTCGATGATGAGCTCGGCCTCGGCGGGCAGGTGCTCCCGGGCGGCCGCGAGCAGCGCCTCGACGTACTCGTCGACGGAGGCCGGCCGGTCCTCGTACGTGTACCGGGCGCCGAGGCCGCCGCCGAGGTCGTAGACCGGGAAGGTGCCGAGCGCCGCCAGCGGGGCGACGGCCGCCGCAAGCTCCGCGGGGTCCATGATCTGCGAGCCGACGTGGGCGTGCACGCCGCGCATGTCGAGCGCCGGGCTGGCCTCGATGCGGGCGATCAGGATGCGCGCGGCCCCGGCGGTCAGTCCGAACTTGGACCCGACCTGCCCGGTCTGCACGTGCGGGTGCGTGGACGACGCCACCTCCGGGACGACGCGGACGAGGACGCCCTGCACGCTCCCCGCCGGGACCAGCTGCTCCAACCGGTCGACGTCGTCCGCGTTGTCCACGACGACCAGACCGATCCCCGCCTCCACGGCGATCCGCAGCTCCTCCGTGGTCTTGGCATTGCCGTGCATCACCACGAGCGCCGGGTCCACGCCGGCGCGCAGCGCGCTGAGCATCTCGCCGCCGCCCGCCACATCCAGACCGAGCCCCTCCTCCACCATGACCCGCTGCACCGCGGTCGCCGGGAACGCCTTCGAGGCGAAGACCACGCGCGCGTTCGGGCGCCGCGAGGCGAGGGCGATGCGGTACTCCCGCGCCCGCGCGCGCAGGGAGCCCTCGTCGACGACGATCGCGGGTGTCCCGAAGTCTCGCGCGAGGTCGTCGACCCTGCACCCGGCGATCACCAGGGTGCCGTCGGGGTCGACGGCCGTCCCGGCCGGGAAGAGGTCGAGGATGGGATGCGGCATGGCTGGGTCCTTCTGTCGGTGCGGGGTCGGGCGGTCGCTCAGTCCCGGTCCCTGGCGGCGACGCCGTGCGGGACGACGACGACGGGCACGGGGGAGTGGCGGACGATCTTGGCGGCGTGCGAGCCGAGGAACACGCGCGCGATCGGGCCGAGGGTGCTCGAACCAACGACCAGCACCTCGTTCGGCTCCCACTCCACGTCCGCCATGGCCGACTCCCAGGTCTCGCCCCGCCCGATGGCGACGCCCGAGACGGTGGGAGCGTCGTCCAGCTCCGCCACCCGGCGAACCAGCGACGCCGCGTGCGTCGCGATGTCGGCGGCCCAGGTGTCCGCGATGGCCGTCTCGGCGTCGAGACCGGCTCCCGAGGTCCCGGAATCGGGCGGCACGACGGCGAAGGAGGCGATCCGCAGGTCGGCCTCCAGCGTCGCCGACACCTCTGCCGCGCCGAGCACGAGTCCGGCCGAGGCGCCGGTCCCCCGGTAGGCGGCGGTCACGCGGCTGACGCGAGAGCCCTCCTCCGTGCGGTAGCCGCGCGGCGCGATCGCCACGGGGACCGGCGACGCGTGCAGGAGCGTATCGCTCTCCGCGCCGAGCGCGATGCGCCCCGGCCGTGCGTCCGCCGCCGAGCCCACGACGATCAGCTCCGCGTCGCGCTCCTCCGCGAGGGCGATGAGGCCGCGCCGGGCCGACGGGGCCTCGTACAAGAGGTACTCCGCGGCGATGGAGCTGCCCAGCACCGCCGCAGCGTGGTCGAGCGCGCTGTCCGCGTTGTCCCTGGTGTAGCTGCGCCACTCGGCGTCCGCGCCCCCCGCCGTGGACGGCCACGCGGGCGGGACGATCGCGGCGACGACCAGGTCGGTGCCGGAGGAGCGGGCGAGCATGGCGGCGAGATGCAGTGCCGAGGCCGAACGGTGCGCGGGGTCCACCCCGATCACGATGCTCATTTGCGGCCCGCCCGGCGGCGTGCGGCGGCCTCGCGGATCTCGCTCTTGCTCGGTTGCGCGAAGTTGCTCGTGTATGGCGCCTCCGCGTCGACGGCCGGCTGCCCGACGTGGAGCTTGGAGTGCCTGCGGCCGTAGAACCAGTAGAACGCGAGGAACACGGCCGTCCAGATGAGGAACACCACGATGGTGATCACCCTCAGCTGCGTGATGATGGCGATGCAGCCCGCGATCGAGAGGATGGGGATGGTCCACCCGAGCGGGAGGCGGAACCCGCGCTCCAGCTCCGGCTCGCGGACGCGCAGGATGATGACCCCGAGCGACACCACGAGGAAGGCCACCAGCGTCCCGATGCTCGTCATCTCGGCGAGGAAGTCGATCGGGATGACGGCGGCCAGGATGCTCGTGGCGATCATGACAATGACCGTGTTCTGCACCGGCGTCATCGTGCGCGGGTTCACCTTCGCGAACACCGGCGGGATCATCCCGTCGCGCGACATGGCGAACAGGATGCGCGTCTGCCCGTACAGGACGACCAGCGTCACCGAGAAGATCGAGATGATCGCGCCGATCGCGACGACGGTTCCCGGCCACGCCGAGCCGAGGATGTCCTGGAGGATCGCGGCGAGTCCCGCATCCTGATTCGCGAACTTCTCCGGAGCCTGTGCGCCCAGGGCCGCCAGGCACGTGAGGACGTACAGCACGACGATGATCACCAGAGCGAAGATGATCGCGAGCGGGAGGTTCCGCTTCGCGTTCTTCGCCTCCTCACCGGCTGTCGACACGGCATCGAGGCCGACGAACGAGAAGAAGATGATCCCGGCGCCGCCGACGATGCCCGCGAAGCCGGCGGGCGAGAAGTCGTGGAAGTGGTCGGCGTTCCAGCCGGTGAAGGCGACGGCGCAGAAGAACAGCACGACGGCGACCTTGATGACCACCATGATGCTGTTCACCGTGGTGGACTCCCGCGCCCCGCGCAGGAGCAGCAGCGAGCACAGCACGATGACGATCACGGCGGGGATGTTGACGATGCCGCCCTGCTCGGGCGCCTGGGAGAGCTGCACCGGCAGCTGCCAGCCGAGGAGGTTCTGCAGCAGCTGGTTGACGTACTGCGACCAGCCGACCGCGACGGCCGCCGTCGACACGCCGTACTCCAGCAGCAGGCAGGCCCCGACCGCCATCGCGGTGCCTTCGCCGAGCGTCGCGTACGCGTACGAGTAGGTCGAACCCGACGCCGGCACGGCCCCGGCCATCTCGGCGTAGCAGAGCGCCGTGAGCCCGGCGACGATGCCGCCGATGACGAACGACCAGATGACGGCGGGCCCGGCGACGGGGACGGCCTGGGACAGGATGAAGAAGATCCCCGTGCCGAGCGTCCCTCCGACACCGATCATGGTGAGCGAGAACAGGCCGATGCTGCGCCTCAGGTGCACGTCCTCGGCCCCGGAGGCCGTCGGGGGCTTCCTGCGCAGCAGCTGCTGGGCGATGGTGGGCATACCAGTCTCCTTCGATTGGTGGGGGTCGATGTCGTCGTCGTCCGGCGGCTCAGTCGTTCCGGGTCACGCGGAACAGCTCCACTCCATTGTCGACGGAGCCGCGCACGTGACCGGACGGGGAGGCGGCGACCGCCCGGAGGAAGGCGACGGTCTGCGCGGTGATCTCCTCGCCCGGGATGAGGTTCGGGATCCCGGGCGGGTAGGCGGCGAGGGTGTCCGCGGAGACGCGGCCGACGGCGTCGGCCGCGGGCACGACCTCCGTGTCGGCGAAGAAGGCGTCGCGCGGCGTCATGTGCAGAGCGCCGGACTCGGGCAGGGCGGGGAAGGCTCCGACGGCCCCGCGGGTCCGCTCGGCTCGTGCCTCCTCCGAGTCGGCTGCCGCCGCGAGGGCCCGGTGCGCCCGGCCGAGGTCCGGGGTCTTGCCCGCGCCGATCAGCGCGACGAGGGAGGTCGCGGTCGACATCTCGACGTGGATCCCGTCGGCATCGACGAGGCGCTGACGCAGCCAATGACCGCTGACCTCGGTGCGGGACACGTCGATCGCGACGCGGAGCGGATCGACCGCGACGATGTCGTCGAACGCGCCGAACCCGTCGCTGAGCACGCCGAACCGCGGGTCGGCGCGCAGCGCGTCCCGGAACGCGTCGGCGGCGGCGATCGACCGGCCGATCAGCTCGGCGCCGGTCGCGAGGGAGTGCCGCGCGATGTCGAGGGAGGCCAGCAGCAGCGCGGACGTCGAGGTGGAGGCGGTGATGGACACGGCGCGTTCGACGAGCGGTTCCAGGGCGTCGGCGAAGGCTCCGTGGCCGAGGTGCAGCATGGCGGACTGGGTGAGCGAGCCTCCCAGCTTGTGCGTGCTCGAGACCACGAGGTCGGCGCCGAGCCGGGTGGGCGACTCCGGGAGGTCGGGGTGGAATCCGAAGTGCGGTCCCCACGCGCCGTCGACGATCAGCGGTGCGCCGTGGGCGTGCGCCACCCGGGCGAGCCCGGCGACGTCGGCCACGGCGCCGAAGTAGCTGGGCGAGACGACGTAGACGGCGTGCGCGGGGCGCCCACCGGCCGCCGATGCGGTCAGCGCCGCGTCGAGCGCAGCCGGCGAGACGCCGTGCGCCACGCCGTGGCCGCTGTCGATGGCGGGCAGGACGAACGAGGGCACCAGGCCCGCGGAGAGGACGCCGTCGCTGAAGCTCGAATGCGCGCTGCGCTGCGACAGGATGTTCTCGCCGAGGCCGCGCACCGCCAACGCGGCGATCCGGTTGGCCTGGGAGGCGCCGCCCGTGAGGAACCAGGTGCGCCGCGCGCCCCACGCCTCCGCCGCAAGCGCGAGGGAGCGGCTCAGCGGCGAGTCCTCCCCGAGGTCGATGCCGTCGATGAGCATCGGCACGTCGAGCTGCAGCGGACGCGTGCCGAGGAACTCGGCGAGCCGCGCACTGAGGCCCAGATCGTCGCCGCCGTGCCCGGGGACCATGAGCGCGAGCGGTTCGCGTGCGGCGTGACGGTCGAGGGCGTCGGCGTACGGCGTCTCCCACTGGCGGAGGTCCGCGGCGGCGGGCAGGGTGCGCGCGCCGTCGACCGCGGAGGAGGATGTGGGGGCCATTGCTCCATGGTGCGGGTCGGAGGTCGCCGCCGGAATCCCCTGAACCCCGCGTTGCCCACATACACTGTATGTGGCTCAGGATCCGGCGCACGCGTCGCCGACAGAGGGGCCGACAGAGGGCCCGACAGAGGGACGAGGCAGCCATGGCCGATCTGCGGCAGTTCGAGGCCCTCAGAGCCGTGCACGCCGAGGGCTCCGTGACCGCTGCCGCCCGCCGTCTGGGCTGGGGTCAGCCGACGGTGGACTACCACCTGAAGAACCTGGAACGGCTGGTCGGCTCGCCCGTGCTCATCCGCTCCCCGCGAGGCAGCAGGCTGACCCCCGTCGGCATGCTCCTCCTCGAACGGGCGCAGGAGATCCTGACCCTGAGCGAGCGTGCGATCCGGGATGCGCGCGAGTTCGGCGAGCTGGGCCGGGTGCGGCTCCGCTTCGGAACGTTCGCCACCGCGGCGGCGAGCATCCTGCCGTTCGTCGCCTCGCGCATGCGCGACCTGGGGATCGAGATCGACGCGCTGCTGGAGGAGATCCCGGCGCTCGTCGACCAGATCAATCACGGGGCGCTGGATGCCGCACTCGTCTACACGGTGCCGGGCTACGAGCTGCCGTTCCGCCAGAACGTGGTGACCACCGAGGTGCATCGCGACCCGCTGATGCTCGCCCTCCCGGTGGGCCACCCGCTCGCGGCGCGCTCCTCGGTCGACCTGCCGGCGCTGCTGTCGCTGCGCGACGAGCGCTGGGTCTTCGCGACGACCGAGAACGACCCGATGGATCGCATCGTCGTCGACGCGTTCGCGGCGGTGGGGCACGCCCCCGACGTCGCCATCCGGACGGACGAGTTCCAGGTCCTGCTCGGCATGACCGCCGCGCAGATGGTCGTCGGACTGATCCCGGGCCTCGCCACCACCGCCGAGCACCCCGGAATCGTGCTGCGGCCGATCAACGACCCGTCGTTCGTCCGCTCGATCCTCGTGGCAACGCCGGCGGAGGATCCGTCCCGCCGCCCGCCGGCCGCTGTGCGGCAGCTCATCGCCGCGATCCGGGACGGGTTCGCGGCGGTGCGGGCGGGCGGCGCCATCTCGATGCCGCCCTTATGAACCGCGGAACGACGGGTTCGCTCTGCGATATCCGAGTCGTGTTCAGTCGTCCAGGTCGCCGGAGGCGTGGGCGGCGAACGCTTCGGCGGCCTGGGCTGCGTCGCCGGTCTCGAGCGCACCCACGAGTTTCGAGTGCCACTCGACGAGTCTGTCCCGGTCTCCCAGATAGGAAGGATCACCGATGGCGCGCTGGCTGATGAGCATCGGCTCCAGAGTGTCCCAGAGGCGCTCGAGGACGGATACGCCTGCGAGCTGGATGACGGACCTGTGAAAGCGCACGTCGAGGGAGCGGAACGCGGCCCAGTCGCCGGCCGCGACGGAAGCACCCATCTGCTCGACCATCGACCGCAGGGACGCGAGTGCCTCGTGATCGACTTTCTCGACGGCGATGCGCGCTCCTGCCGCCTCGAGGTAGGAACGGACCTCTCGGGCGACGGAGAACTCGCTCTCGGAGATCTCGGTCACATAGCTGCCCTGTCGGGGTACTGACACGACGAGCCCGGCGTGTACGAGCCGCTTCACGGCCTCGCGGACCGGTGCCTGGCTGATCTCGAGCTGCCGGGCGATCTCCGATTCCACCACGCGGGATCCCGGAGCTCGAGACCCGTCCAGGATCGAGTCGAGGATGATGTCGTACACCTGGTCCGATAGCAGACCTCGTTTGATTGTCGCTTCGCTCATGATCGCTCCTCCTGGGCTAGCGTACCCACGCTAGCGATCATCGATAGGAGCGAAGCAGTGACGCCGACAATCATCGAGGGCTACCGCACCCGCGTTCGTCGCGGGCAGGCGGAGCGGTACCGCATCGTCCACGCGCAGATCCCCGCTCCGATAGCGGAGGCGCTGATCGAATGCGGGCTGGTGTCGTGGCGCATCTGGATGGACGGGGATTCCCTCTTCCATGCGATCGAGACGACGAGCGGCCGGGAGGAGCTGGTTCGGCGGATGAGCGAGCGCGGCCCGATCGACCCCGGCTGGGACGACCTGATCGCAACCCTCATCGACGATGCGCCCGAGGCTTCGACGTCGCTCGATCAGGTGTGGGCCCTCGTCCGCCCGACGTGATCCGCCATTGACGTGCTCCGCGCGGGCCTGCTATTCATCGATTATCGATAGAGATTGGACGATGATGACCAGATCCTTGCCCGCAGCCGCACTCCTGACGGTCGCCGCGCTGATAGGGGTGGCTGCATCCGCGAATCCCGCGGCAGCCGCCCCGCACGTGCAGAGCTACTACGTCTCACCGAACGGTTCCGACGTGGGGAACGGCACCAGTGCGCACCCGTTCCGTCACATCCAACGGTGCGCGGATCTGATGGGCCCCGGCGACACCTGCATCGTGCGGCCGGGCGTCTATCGCGAGACGGTCCGCCCCGCCCGAAGCGGTACGGCGCAAGCGCCGATCACGTACCGGGCTTCTGGGCCGGGAGTGGTGATCGACGGCGCCGACCCCGTGAGCGGCTGGACGCAGGTGAGCGCCGGTGACCTGTCGACGCTCCAGGCACAGGACCCGACCCTTCTCGGATCGGAGTTCGCTGCCGGAGTGGCGGCGGGCTCGATCTACCGGGCGACGGTGACGGTCGAGCCGAGTCTGCCCGGCGTGCAGGTGTTCCGCGGGGCCGCGATGGTGCCCGAGGCCGCATGGCCGCACGCCGGCGATGACCCCGCCCACCCGTCGCTCGCCTCTGCCGATTCCGGCACGCAGACGGTGCTCGGAGACGACGCCCTGTCCCAGCCGGCCGGATACTGGACGGGCGCACGCCTCACCTCGCACAACTGGTTCGTCAGTGAGACGGGCCGGGTGACCTCGTCGTCGCCGGGATCGGTGACCGCGGCGAGCCTTCCGGCGTGCGTCGGTCTCAGCCCCAACCAGCGCAACCTCTACTCCCTCTCCGACAAGATGGCACTGATCGGTCGCGCCGGTGAATGGTTCTACGACGATTCCGGGCACCGCCTCTACATGCAGGCGGCAGGTTCCGGTTCGCCCGTCGACGTGTCGGTGAAACAGCGCCAGTCCGGGTTCGACCTCTCGGGCCGGTCGTACATCACCGTGAGCGGGTTCGGCCTGCACGGCACGAGCATCACGACGTCGGACAGCTCCGACCATGTGACGATCGACGGGCTGTACGCGCGCTACGTCTCCGCGTACTCGGACCTCGACGTCGATCCCGGCAAGGTCACGCCGGCGGACGCCTGCGATGTCCTCACCGCGGGCGAGACGACCAGTGGGATCCTCCTGCGCGGCCAGCACAACACGCTCTCCAACAGCACGATCGCGTACAGCGCCGGCAACGGCGTGCTGGTCGCCGGCACGGCGAACACGGTGAGCAACACGCTGATCACCGACGCCGACTACCTGGGTTCCTATGCCGCCGGCATCAACATCCTCGGAACCGATCACCAGATCCTTCACAACACGATCGTCGGCAGCGGCCGCAGCAACATCAACATCGACAACAAGGTGGCGGGCACCACCGCGTCCGGTATCCGGATCGCATACAACGACATGGGCGACTACGGCCGCATGGTGAACGATGTCGGCGCCATCTACATCTGCTGCAGCGTGAATCTCGCCGGCACACGGATCGACCACAACACCATGCACGACGCCGCACCGGTCGCCGCAGCCGCGCCGGCGCCCGGCGTCTACCTCGACCTCGGAACCTATAACGGCGTCATCGACAACAACGTCACCTGGAACAAGACGACCTACGGCGTGGTGCTGATCAACCCGAACGGAGCCTCCGCCTCGGGGACGAAGATCATCTCGAACACCTCCGGTACGGACAGCAAGGCGCTCAGCCTGTTCGGTGGCACGTATTCGGGTATCGAGGTGACCGACAATCTCGGGACCGTCGACTCGGTTCCCGGTGCGACTCTGACGGCGAACCTGCCCAACAGTGGAGCCGCGTTCACCGACCCGGCCACACACGACTTCTCCGTCGGCGCCTCCTCTCCCGCCCGCAATGCAGGGGTGGTCAGATCGCCGTACACGGACGGCTTCGCCGATCCCGCGCCGACGGTCGGGGCATATCAGTACGGCGCGACGCCGTGGCGAGCCGGCGCCCACCTGACGGAGACGACCGTTCAGGCGGAGGGGTTCAGCTCGAGCTCCGGCGTCAATACGCGTGCCGGAGCCAGCGGCACCGTCTTCGGCAGCTTCGACGGCGGCGACTGGGTGGGGTACAGCGGCGTCGACTTCGGAACCGGTCGGGACACGATCCGGCTCTCGATCGCCACCGATGACCCGTATGCGGGGCAGCGCATCGATGTGCGCCTCGACTCCGTGACCGGGCCCAGCATCGGGACGCTGACCGTCAACGCGACCGGCGGCTTCGACAACTTCTCGTCGCAATACGCCCCGGTCGCCCGCACGACCGGAACGCACGCGGTGTACCTGGTCGCGCTCGGCACCGGTCCGGGCGTCGGCGACGTCGACACGCTGTCCTTCGGCACCGTCGCGCCGTAGAAGCGTCGGCGGCCTTGAAGGGGCCGTGTGGGGTCCTCGGCGACCTCGCACGGCCCCTTCTGTCGCGTTCCGGGGCGCCGGAACGGCCGAACGTCCTGTCACAAACGGTGCTCGCCGGCGGTCTGCATTGCAGGACGATTTGGCGGGACGCGCCCGGAAGCGCTACTGTCGCATCCGCTACCTGCAATCGCTAATCGATTAGCGATTGTCCTGACTCAAGGAGGATTCATGCGACACAGCAAGCGCGCTCTGGCCATCGCCGTGGCCGGAGCGGCGGTAGCGGCACTCGGCCTGGCCGGGTGCTCCGCCGACGGAGGCTCCGGCAAGACGGAGCTTCGCATCCTGGCCAACATCACCCCCGTCCTGACGAAGCAGTACTACGAGAAGCTCGTGCAGCCGTGGGCCGAGAAGCACCCCGACGTGAAGGTGACCATCGAGGTGCCGAGCGCAGAGAACGTGCAGTCGACACTCCAGCAGGAGCTCGCCTCCGGAGATGTGCCCGACATCGTCGCCAGCAACCTGGACCCGGTCGTGGCGAGCCAGCTGCTCCCGTTCCCCACGGAGAAGTGGGTGACCGACACTCCTCTGGCGGAGGAGAACAAGGTCGACGGCAAGATCTGGCAGGTGGCGACCGGCGCCCAGATCCAGTCCCTCGTCTTCTACAACAAGGAGGCCTTCAGCAAGGCCGGCATCGCCGAGACCCCGAAGACGGTCGACGAGTTCACCGAGGATCTGGGCAAGCTCAAGAGCGCCGGGTACACCCCGCTCGGCACCGCAGGCGAGTGGGTCACGGGCGCCCAGTTCGCCATGCTGGCCAACCCGGAGCTGCTGGGTGGCGACGACTTCTACGACAAGCGCAACGAGGGCACGGCGACGTTCGCAGACAGTGCGTACGACACCTGGCTCGAGACGTACTCCCACTGGCTCGCGGACGGCCTCGTGGCCAAGGATTCCCTGGGGCTGAAGTACCAGGACTCGATCGATGCGTTCACCTCGGGGAAGACCGCGACCTACGTGATGGGCAACTGGGTCGTCCCGTCCATCGACGACGCCAAGCCGCCGTTCGGCGTGGGTGTGTTCCCCGTCCCGACGCAGGACGGGAAGACCGGCTACCAGATGAGCGGCCCCGCGCAGCCCTACTCGATCCTGAAGGCCTCCACGCACCAGAAGGAGGCGCTCGACCTGGTCGAGTACCTGGTCAGCGACAAGGAGGCCATCGCGACCTCGCTCGAATCGGAGGGCAACTTCCGGCAGGGCGTCACCTACGAGGGAAGCGCGCTCAACACGTCGGTCGGGGCCATCCTCGACGACGCGGCGGGACTCGTGATCGGCACCTCCGGCCCGCAGGTGCCCGGCGGCTTCGGCGACGAGGTGGGCAAGCAGGTGCAAGCGCTCTACGTCGGGACCAGCGCCGGGGATGCCGCCAAGGCCCTCGACACCTGGTGGGACGCGAACAAGAAGCAGTGAGCGACCGACCGGCCGGCGAGCCCGCCGGCCGGTCCGTCCGGACCTCCGATACCGAGAGACAAGAACGACATGAGACGTCATCGCCGTGCGGCCAGGGCCGCTTTCGCGGTGGACGCGGTCATGATCACACCGGCCTTCGCCCTGGTGGCGCTGTTCGTGCTGATCCCCATCGCGATCGCCGTGTACCTCTCCCTGACCGACTGGGACGGGTTCACCATCCCGCCGTCCTGGGTGGGCGCCGCCAACTACCAGCGGCTCTTCGCCGACACGGAGTTCCTGCGGGCCGCCGGCCTGACGGTCGCCATCACCGTCATCGGAACACTGGCCTGCAACGTGCTCGGCCTCGGCCTGGCGGTGCTCCTCAACAAGAACACGCGGGTGAACGCACTCATGCGCGTGCTCGTCTTCTCGCCCTACGTCGTCGGACCGGTGATCCTCGGCTTCCTCTGGGCATCCATCCTGGGCACGAACGGTGCGGTGAACGGGCTCCTGCGTTCGGCGGGAGCCCCCGGGCTGCCCTTCCTGGCCGACCCGGGCTGGGCCGTCACCACGACCGTGCTGGTCATCATCTGGGCGACCTTCGGCGTCAACGTCGTGCTCTACCTCGCGGGCCTGCAGACGATCGACGCCTCCCTGCTCGAGGCGGCGACCATCGACGGCGCCACCCCGTGGCAGACCTTCTGGCGCGTCAAGTTGCCTGTACTCGCACCGACGGTGACGCTGAACATCGTGCTCGCCGCCATCGGCCTGCTCCGCGTGTACGAACTGGTGCTCGCTCTCACC
The DNA here is from genome assembly GCF_056755495.1 of Leifsonia sp. KNZ12-8B. NCBI lineage: Bacteria > Bacillati > Actinomycetota > Actinomycetes > Micrococcales > Microbacteriaceae > Leifsonia > Leifsonia sp. KNZ12-8B. The sequence continues at coordinate 10,348 of NZ_JBPGXM010000040.1, read as the reverse complement.
AACGGCGGACCCGCCGGCGCGACGCAGACCGCGGTGTTCGCGATCCTCACGACGTCGTTCAACCGATCGCAGCTCGGCTACGGCGCCGCCCAGTCCGTCGTCCTGATGGTCGTCATCGTCGCCGTGACCGTGGCGATCACCCAGGGCCGTCGCCGGAGCGAGGAGGCGGTGTCCGCATGAGGAGGACGCTCCGCGTGCTCGGCATGGTGGTCCTCGCGGCCGTCATGGTGCTTCCGCTCTATCTGCTCGTCACGAACGCGTTCAAGACCCAGCGCGACATCGTCGCGTCGCCGTTCGGCATCCCTGCCGAAGGCTTCACCTTCGACAACATCGTCGCCGCGGCCACGTCGACCGACTTCAATGTGCTCACCGCCTACGTCACGACGACCCTCCTGGTGGTGGTGGTCAACGTCCTCTCGGTGCTCGTGACCGGACCGGCCGCCTACGCGATCGGCCGCGGGACCCGCCGGCTGCACCGGGTCGTCCTCCTGGTCCTGCTGGCCGGGCTCTTCATCCCCAGCCAGGCCATCGTGATCCCCGTCATCTACGTGCTCAAGACCATCGGCCTGATGGGGACGCTGCCCGGCCTGGTGCTCTTCCAGACCGCGCTCACCGTTCCCACCACCCTCTTCCTGTTCGTCGCATACGTGCAGAGCATCCCCCGGGAGCTCGACGAAGCGGCGCGCATCGACGGCGCCAGCCGCATCGGCACTTTCTGGCGGGTGATCTTCCCGCTCATGACACCCGCCGTCGCCACCGCCGTCGTGCTCAACTCGGTGGGGGTCTGGTCCGACTTCGTGAACCCGCGCATCGTCCTCGGGCCCGGGTCCGGGCTGTACACCGTCACCACCGGCGTCTTCGCGGCGGTGAGCAAGTACTCGACCGACTTCACCGTCGTCTACTCGAACATGCTGCTGGCCGTCGCCCCCGTCGTCGTCTTCTACATCCTGTTGCAGAAGCGCATCATCGGGGGCCTCACCTCCGGAGCGGTCAAGGGATGAGCCACCACATCGAGGCGACCGTGCCTGTGCGCGAGCTGCCCCGCTGGGCGCTCCTGCAGCGGGAGCTGTTCGCGCTGCAGGAGGAGGCGTGGCGGCTGTTCGAGCGCCGTTTCTGCGAGGCGGACGGCAGCCTCCGCTACAGCGGGCGGATGTACGGGCGGGACGGAGTGGACGACTTCTACGAGCCCTTCTTCAACTGGCCGACGCTCTACCGCCTGGGCGGCTCGGACGAGCTGCTCGACGCCGCCAAGCGCCACTGGGAGGGCGTGACGGCCCAGCAGACCGCATTCGGGTTCGTGCGCGACGAGTACGAGCTCGGCTACGACTGGTTCCACCAGGCAGAGTCGCTCGGGCTCTTCCTCGCGATCTGCGCCGCGGATCCTTCCGACGAACGTTTCCGCGACCGCGCTCTCCGCTTCGCCGGCCTCTACCTGCCCGACTCGCCCCTCGGGAACTACGACGGCGGGAGGCGCATGATCGTCGCCCCGCACACCGGAGCCGGTGGACCGCGCTGGGGCGTCGGCGAGGACTGGGAGGAGTACAGCCCTGACCAGGACGGCATGGCGATCTACGGCCTCCCGCTCCACGATGTGGAGGGGATCTCCTCCTGGGACGACCTCCGCCGGCCCGGGGCGGCGCGTGCGATGGGCGCAGCGATGCAGAGGCGGATGGGCCGCGGGGACACCGCGATCAATCTGGCGGCGACGACCCTCGCGGCGAACGCGTGGCTCTACGACCACGACCACCGCTTCTCGGAGTGGCTGCTCGGCTATGTGGACGCCTGGCGCGAACGCGCGGCGGAGAACGACGGCATCCTGCCGGACAACGTCGGCCCGAGCGGCCGGGTCGGCGAGCTCCACGGCGGCGCCTGGTACGGCGGGCACTACGGGTGGACCTGGCCGCACGGGCTGCACTCCATCGAGCCGGCCGCCGCGGTGGCCGCGCTCAATGCCACGGTCGTCACGGGGAACCTCGACCGACTCGATCTGGCGCGCGGACCGCTCGACACGGTGCTTGCGGAAGCGCGCGTGCTCGACGACATCGAGCACCGGGGCAGCCTCGGTCCCGGGTGGGCGCGCAAGCTCGGTGCCACCCGCGAGACGCGCGAACTGCTGGTGCCCTACCGGCGCGGGCCGGAGGGATGGTTCGACTTCCATCCCCTCGCGCTCACGTACCCGATGTGGCTGGCGTGGGTATCCGGCAGCGCAGAGGATCGCGCCCGGCTCGACCGCATCCGGTCGGCGTCGCCCTCCGACTGGACCGAGGTCCGCTGGTTCCGCGACAAGGAGGAGCAGGGCCACGAAGGGCCGTGGCTCGCCTATCTGGACGGCGACGCCCCCGACTATCCGGAACGCGCGCTGGAGCTGGCGATCGGCCAGGTGCTCCACCGCATGGCCCTCATCGCGCAGGCGCCCGACGAGCCGGAGGACGGGGACATCCATTTCTGGCAACGGCTCAACCCCGTCGCGACGGAGGTCCTCAGCCAGCTCGTCACCGGCGCCCCGCCGGCCATCTATTACGGCGGGCTCGCTCTCGCCCGGGTCGTCTTCGGGGACGCAGCGCGCGGCAGGCCCGGTCTGCCGGGGGGCGTCGCCGCGCTCGTCACCTCGGTCGACGGTCCCACCGTCTCTGTGGAACTGGTCAACGTCGGCGACGCCGAACGCCGCATCGTGGTCCAGGCCGGGGCGTTCGCCGAGGACCGCATCGAGCACGTGACCTACGACCGGATGGCGGGCGGCTATCCCGGCAGCGCCACCGGCTACGACATCCCGGACGTCCGCGCAGCGACCGTGACCGACCCGGTGGGCGCCGCCTCTTTCACCGTGCGCCTTCCGGGCCGAAGCCGGATCACCCTCGACCTGCGCATCTCGCGGAGAGCCGAGACCGCGACCCACACCCGGTTCGCGCGGCACCAGACCCCTTCCACCGCTGACCCCTTCCACCGCTGACCCCTTCCATCACTGAGGAGCGATGAAATGAATACGACGACAGACGACGCACCCCGTAACGGCTTGTCCGAGGTCTGGCCGCTGCCCGTGCGCGGCGGGCCCTTCGAGCGGGCCGACGCCGACATCGTCCGGCGGATGGAGGCGGTGAGCGCGGCGACCGCCTGCGCGAAGCTCAACGGCATGGGGATCACCAGGACGGCGGTGCAGGGGCCGGTTCCATTGGACCGCGGCAACCGGATCGTCGGGTCGGCGCTCACCCTTCAGTTCATGCCGCAGCGTGAGGACATCGCCAGCGGGCACGGCCAGGAGTACGTCGAACGCGAGACGGCGCTGTGGGCGGTCCTCGAGACCGTCCAGGAAGGCGACGTCCTGGTGGTGCAGGCGTGGGGGAGCAGCTTCACCGGCTGCTTCGGCGACATGCTCGTCCGCTACTTCAAGCGTCGTGGCGGCGCGGGCATCGTCGTCGACGGCAGGATCCGCGATGCGGCACGCGTGCGCCAGCTCGGCGTCCCCATCTGGTGCACGGGAACGACGCCCCACTACGCGTCGCAGACCGACCTGTTCCCGTGGGCCTACGACGTGCCGGTCGCGGCCGGTGGCGTGCTCTGCCTGCCAGGCGATGTGGTGGTCGCCGACGACGACGGCGCGGTGATCGTCCCGCGCGCTCGCGCGCTCGACCTCGTGCAGGACGCCGAGGACCACGAGAACTGGGAGGACTTCAGCCGGATGCGGCTCGAGCAGGGGGCTCGCCTGTCGGACTACTATCCGCTGGCCCCCGAGAGCCGGGCGGAGTACGAGCGGTGGCGCGACGCCGGCCGCAAGCCGTTCTGACGTGATCGTCGATGCGCACACGCACGTCTGGGGCCGGGAGGTACTGACCCTGGACTGGCTGGCGAGCCCCGACGCCACGGTGCTGCGACGCGAGCATGCGCTCGACGAGCTGCTCCGCGAGGAGGAGGCGTGCGCGGTCGAGGGGGTCGTCGTCGTGACCGCGATCGAGAGCGTCGCAGGCACCGCGTGGCTGCTGGCGGACGTCGAGCGCTCGGAGCGGTTCCGGGACGACCGGGAGCGATCTCGCGTGCGCGCGGTCGTGGGCTGGGTGGACCTTTCCGCGCCGGACGCGGGGCGCCGGCTCGATGCGCTGCTGGCCGCTCCGGGAGGCACGCGGCTGCGCGGCGTCCGTCTCGTCCAGGAGCAGCATCCGGCGTTCGACGGCCCCCCGCCCCGGGAGCTGCTGCGCGGCTGCGACGCCCTCATCGAGCGTGGGCTCGCCCTCGAGGTCCTGGTGGCTCCCGGACGGCTCGCCGAGGTCGCTCGGCTGGCCCGGTCGCGGCCCGGCCTGCCGATCGTCGTCGACCACTTGGGGGCGCCGCCCCGGCAGGGGTGGGAGCGCTGGAGGGCCGGCATCGCCGTGCTCGCGAGCGAACCGGCCGTCGCCGTCAAGCTCTCCGGCGTCGTCCCGGGCGACGAGCTCGGCTTCGCGAGCGCCCGGTTCGTCCTCGAACGGTTCGGGCCGGGCCGGGTCATGGCGGGCAGCGACTGGCCCGTCCTGCGGCTTCGTTCGACGCTCGCGGCGACGTGGGAGGCCATCACGACCGTCGTCGCGGAACTCGGCGCGGCCGGCCGGTCCGCCGTGCTCGGGGGGACGGCCATCGACTTCTACGGAGGACATCCATGACCACCAGACTGGCCAGGCGGGGCCTGCACCCCACCGACCTGGGACTCGGCACCGCACAACTCGGCGACCTGTTCCGGCCGCTGGCAGACGACGAAGCGCACGCGATCGTCGATGCGGCGTGGGACAACGGGATCCGGTACTTCGACACGGCCCCGCACTACGGACTCGGGCTCGCGGAGTCGAGACTGGGAGAGGCGCTCCGCGGCCGGCCCCGCGACGACTACGTGCTGAGCACCAAGGTGGGCCGCCTCATCGTCGATGACGGCGAAGGCGCCAGGCGGCGGGTCTTCGACTTCTCGTCCTCGGGAGTGCGCCGGTCGCTGGACGAGTCGCGGGCGCGCCTGGGTCTCGACCGGATCGACATCGCCCTCATCCACGACCCGGAGGGGCACACCGAACAGGCCGTGTCCGGCGCCTATCCGGCCCTGGCCGAGATGCGCGACCGCGGGGAGATCCGCGCGATCGGAGTCGGCACGAAGGACGTCGACACCCTGCTGAGGATCGTCGAACGCGCCGACATCGACGTCGTCATGGTCGCCGGCCGGCTCACCCTCCTCGATGACTCCGCGGCGGAGGCTCTGGTGCCGCTCTGCGAGGAACGCGACGTCGCCATTCTCAACGCCGGGGTCTTCAACAGCGGGATACTGGCCAGCGAGGCTCCGACCAGACGGTCCCGCTTCGACTACGGCGATCCCTCCGACGTCATCCTGGCCGCCGCCCAGGGGACGAGCCTGCCGGTCGCCGCCCTGCAGTACGGGCTGTCCTTCCCGCAGGTCGCATCCGTCGTGGTCGGCGCGGACAGCGCCGCCCAGGTCGCGGTGGTCGCCGGTTGGATGGAGAGCGCCCGCGCCGGCACGGCGAACCTCGGCGCCGTCACGGAGGCACGCTGGGCACCACCTCGATCGAGGGGGTGAAGGCGGCGGACCCGGCCGGCCGCCCCGCCCCGCTAGCGCTTCGCCGGCGCCGGGTTGAGCGGCAGCCACTCCTCGAATCGCGTCTCGAAGATCGTCGCGTCCGGGCCGGGGAGCAGCATGTCGTCGGTGAGCCGCTCACCGAAGTAGCGCGCGTCGGGGTCCACGACGACGGTACGGGGGTCGCCGCGGAAGGCGAGACCCCTGCGGATCAGGTCGTCGAGGCCGAACTGCTCGGGTCCCGCCACCTCGATGATCGCGTTGAGCGGCTCGTGCGCGGTGGTCCTCGCCACCGCGGTGGCGACGTCCTCGGCCGCCATCGGGCGGATCTGCGCGTGCGACAGGCGGACCTCGTCTCCGACGGTCGCCGAGGCCGCGATGCTGCCGACGAACTCGAAGAACTGCGTGGCGTGCACGATCGAGTACGGGATCCCGCTCGCCGCGATCAGCTTCTCCTGCTCGACCTTGGCGCGCATGTACCCGCTGTCGGTCATGCGGTCGGAGCCCACGACCGAGAGGGTGACGTAGTGGCCGACTCCGGCCTTCTTCGCCGCCGCGACGATGTTCGTGGTCGCGGTCGTGAAGAACGCCATCACGTCGTCGTCCGCGAACGACGGGGAGTTGGAGACGTCGAGCACGGTGGACGCCCCCTCCAGCGCCTCCTCGAGACCCTCGCCGGTGATGGTGTCGACGCCCGAATTCGGGGACGCGGCGACCGCGTCGTGGCCGTGATCGCGCAGCTTCTGCACGACCTTGGAGCCGATCAGCCCCGTGCCTCCGATGACGACGATTCTGGACATGCTGGCCTCTTCCTTCGTTGATTCGGCGCGCGGGCCGCGCCGGCACAAGCTCTGACCGTCGGGGCTCCCGGTTTGTGACAGCACGGGGCGACGACGCGCCCTGTGACGGACGGATGTCACAGAATCCCCGCGGCATCGGTCTCAGTTGTGGCGATAAGAACGCCAGAAGGAGGCCCCGATGTCCGAACAGCCGAGCGGGACTGCAGGAGCCCGCAGCTCCACGTACGAGAGAAGGATCGCGACGTCGGTGCTGGTCATCGGGGCCGGCGGGTCGGGCCTGCGGGCGGCGATCGAAGTCGCCCAGCGGGGCGGCGACGTCCTCGTCGTCGGGAAGCGGTCGAAGTCGGACGCCCACACGTCGCTCGCCGCCGGAGGGATCAACGCCTCGCTGGCGACGATGGACCCGGAGGACTCGTGGCAGCAGCACGCCGCCGACACGCTGAGGGAGGGGTACTTCCTCGGCGATCCGGCGACCGTCGAGATCGTGACGCGCGAGGCCCGTCGCGGCATCGAAGACCTGGAGCGCTACGGGATGGCGTTCGCTCGAGAGGCGGACGGCCGGATCTCCCAGCGCTACTTCGGGGCGCACACCTACCGGCGGACGGCGTTCGCCGGCGACTACACGGGGCTGGAGCTGCAGCGCGCCCTGCTTCGCGAGTCGTCCCGAGTGGGGGTGCGGATCATCGACTCGGTCTACATCACCCGACTGCTTGTCGAGGACGGCGCCGTGTTCGGCGCATACGGGTTCGACCTCGAGACCGGCGAGCGGTATGTGTTCCTGGCGGATGCGGTCATCCTGGCCGCCGGCGGGCACACGCGGATCTGGCGCAACTCCTCGTCCAGGCGCGATGAGAACACAGGAGACGCCTGGAAGCTCGCGTTCGATGCGGGCGCCCGGATCCGCGACGCCGAGCTCGTCCAGTTCCACCCGTCCGGCCTGCTCGAGCCCGCGGATGCCGCCGGCACACTGGTCTCGGAGGCCGCGAGGGGCGAGGGCGGCATCCTGCGGAACGCCCTCGGCGAGCGGTTCATGTCCGCCTACGATCCCGAGCGGATGGAGCTCTCGACACGCGACCGGGTCGCGCTCGCCGCCTACACCGAGATCGCCGAGGGTCGCGGGACGCCGCGAGGAGGGGTGTGGCTCGACGTCTCGCACCTTCCGCGTGAGACGATCATGTCCCGCCTTCCGCGGGTGTACCACCTGCTGCTCGAACTGCAGATGCTCGACATCTCACGGGAGCCCATCGAGATCGCCCCCACGGCGCACTACTCGATGGGAGGGGTCTGGGTGCGACCGGACGACCACGGGACGGACGTGGACGGCCTGTACGCGATCGGCGAGGCGGCGAGCGGCCTGCACGGTGCGAACCGGCTGGGCGGGAACTCGTTGATCGAGTTGCTCGTCTACGGGCGGCGGGTGGGCGCCGCCGCGTTCGAGCGCTCCGCGTCGATGCGTCACGTGCTGCGGTCGGTGCCCGCGGAGGTCCGAGCGCGCGAGGAGGTCGACGAGCTGCTGGCCGCCGACGGGACCGAGAACGTCCGGGTGCTCCAGCGGGCCGTACGCGACACGATGACCACGTATGCCGGTGTCGTGCGCGACGACGCAGGTCTTCGAGCGGGCCTGAGCGCACTGGCGGACGTGGAGCAACAGCTCGGCGGGATCGGGGTCCATCCCGACATCGCCGGCTACACGGACCTCGCGCACGCCTTCGACCTCCGCGCCGGCCTTCTGGCCGCCCGGGCGACGATCGACGGTGCGCTGGCCCGCCGCGAGACCCGAGGCGCTCACAACCGCTCGGACTACCCGCGCATCGACGAGAGCCTCCGCGTCAATCTCGTGTGGTCGGGGCCGGGGCGGGTGGATGCCGAACCAGTACCCGAGATCCCCGGCGAAATCGCTGAGAAGCTGCGCGATGTCTCGTCAGACGGCAAGCTCGTCGAGTGATCGATCCGTCGAGGACGATCCGGGGTGGCCCTGACTCACAGCCGCTGGGCACCGATGACGGACAGCAGCTTCAGTTTCTCGCTGCTGTCGGTGCCCGGCTCGGCGGTGAACACCATCAGCGATTGCGACTGATCCGGGTCGAGCAGCGTCTGCCCGTAGAGTTCCAGCTCACCGAGCTCGGGATGGATGAATCGCTTGGGCGCGCAGTAGGGGCCGGTGACGGGGTGCTGGTCCCAGATCGTCCGGAACTCGGCGCTCGCCTCCTGCAGAGCTCCGACGAGCGCAGCAGCGCTTGAACGAGGGCCGCCTTCTGCGGCCGCTTCCGCGATCCCCGCGACCAGCGCCCGGCCGTGCCGCGGGTGATCCTCCGGCGGCGCCGTCCGGCGTGATGCGGGATCCGTGAACCAGCGATACACGCGGCTGCGCGCCGGGCCCGAGTACGACGTCTCATCACCGAGAAGGGCCACAGCGGGCGGCGTCTGGATCAGTGTCTCTCCGAGGGTGTTGACGACCTGGGCCGGGGTGTCGTGGAGGCGGTCGAACACGCGCATGAGCCCGGCGTTGACGTGGTCGGTGCGCGCGACGCGACGCGCCACCCGCCGGCCGGCCAGCTGGAACAGATGGTCGCGCTCCTCCAGCGTCAGGTGGAGACCGCGTGCCAGCGCGGCCAGCACCTGCTCAGAGGGAACCGGCCCCCGCTGCTGTTCGATCCGGTTGTAGTAGTCGACGGAGATGCCGCTGAGGGCGGCGACCTCTTCCCGGCGGAGACCGGGGGTGCGGCGCCGCGAGCCCGAGGTCAGGCCCACATCCTCCGGGCGGAGGGCGTCGCGCCGCGTCCGGAGGAACTCCGCGAGCTGAGTGCGATCCATGATGCGATCCTCTCTTCAGTGGACACGTCCGGCCATGCCCGGCTCAACCGGGGACACGGTGTACCCGGATACGGAGACCAGGACAGACCTGGCCTGGTTGCCGCGTTGACGCGGAGCGATCGTGGAGGCATGGAATACACACATGATCACCTCAGCATCCGCGGCCACTGGATCGGCGGCGAGGCGGACCGCGCCGCCGGCGACATCATCGACATCGTCGATCCGGCGAGCGGACGCGTCGTCGCCTTCGCCCCGGCCGGGACCGCGGACGACGTCGACCGCGCGGTCGCGGCTGCGCGCGCCGCGCTTCCCGGTTGGGAGACCACCGACCCGGCGGTGCGCGCCGAGGCGCTGCGGCGTCTCGCCGGTGTGCTCGCCGAACGGCGGGAGGAGATCGCGCAGGCGATCACCGCGGAGATCGGTGTGCCGATCTCGTTCTCCCGTGTCGGCCAGGCAGGTTTCCCCGCGCTCGTCACGGCCGCCACCGCCGAGCTCGCGTCGCAGATCGACTGGGCGGAACAGGTCGGCAACTCGACCGTCGTTCGCGAGGCGGTCGGAGTCGTCGGCGCCATCACGCCGTGGAACTTCCCGCTGCAGCAGGTGATGACCAAGGTGGCGCCCGCGCTTCTGGCGGGCAACACCGTCGTCCTCAAGCCGTCGGAGCTCGCACCGCTCTCCATCCGGATCCTCGCCGAGGCCACCGCGGAAGCAGGCTTCCCGCCGGGCGTGTTCAACGTCGTCTACGGCACGGGCCCGATCGTGGGCGAGGCCATCGTCGCGCACGCAGACGTCGACATGATCTCGTTCACCGGGTCGACGAGGGCCGGGAAGCGGATCTCCGTCGTCGCGGCGGAGACGGTCAAGCGGGTGGCGCTCGAACTCGGCGGGAAGACCGCGAACGTCGTCCTCGACGATGCCGACATCGACAGCGCCGTGCAGCACACGCTCGGCGCCGTGTTCACCAACTCCGGACAGGCGTGCGGTGCGTGGACAAGGCTCCTCGTCCCGGCTCACCGCCAGGCCGAGATCGTCGAGAAGCTGGTCGGCGCTCTCGATCAGTACCCCGTGGGCGATCCGACCGACGAAGCGGTGCGGGTCGGGCCGCTCGCCTCGGAAGCGCAGTGGGAACGAGTGAACGGCTTCATCGAGCGCGGAGTCGCCGACGGCGCGACGTTGGTGGCGGGCGGTCCGGGGC
>NZ_JBPGXM010000039.1:0-27032 GCF_056755495.1 Leifsonia sp. KNZ12-8B | reverse complement strand
CACCATCCCCGGATTCGACTACCGCACCATCCCCGGCGCCGACGGCGTCGACCTGAACGTCGCCGTCGGAGGCTCCGGCCCGGCCGTCGTGCTGCTGCACGGCTTCCCGCAGACGCACTACATGTGGCGGGAGGTCGCCCGCGAGCTGGCCACCGAGCACACGGTGATCGCACCCGACCTCCGCGGCTACGGCGAGAGCGGCAAGCCGGCCGAGGAGAGCCGGGACACCTACTCCAAGCGCACGATGGGCGCCGACGTCGTCGCGGTCGCGCGGGCCGTCGGCCACGACCGCTTCTGCCTGGTCGGCCACGACCGCGGCGCGCTCGTCGGCGTCCGCGCGGCGCTCGACCACCCCGAGGCGGTCAGCGCGCTCGGCATCCTGGACGTGCTCCCGACCCTCGACACCTGGGGCGTGCTGCACGGCGTGGATGCGAAGGTCGCCTGGCACCTCTATCTCATGGCGCAGCCGGCCGACCTGCCCGAGCGGATGATCGCGGCGGTCGCCGAGGACTTCTTCGCCTCGTTCCTCGACGCGTGGGACACCGACGGCACGACCTTCACGCCGGAGGTCCGGCGCCACTATCTGGACAGCTCCATCGCCGCGGTCCCGTCGATCGTGGCCGACTACCGCGCCACCGCCGGCATCGACCTCGAGCTGGACCGCGCCGACCGCGAGGCCGGCCGCACGCTCGCGATGCCGGTCGGCGTGATCTCGCAGGACTGGGGCTCACAGCTCGGCTTCGACCCGACCGCGATCTGGGGCGCCTGGTCGAGCGACCTCACCTACCAGCCGATCGACGCCGGCCACTTCATGGCGGAGGAGAAGCCGGCCGAGATCGCCGCCTTCGTCCGCGGACTGGCCGCGCGAGCGCGCGGCTGACGGCCGTCAGCGGTTCTGCGGGAACCCGAGCTCGATCCCGCCGTGCGACGGATCGAGCCACCGGCTGGTGATCGCCTTCAACTGGGTGAAGAACTTCACGCCCTCCGCGCCGTGGGCCTTGGTGTCGCCGAACAGCGAGTCCTTCCACCCGCCGAAGGAGAAGGTCGCGACCGGCACCGGGATGGGCACGTTGACGCCGATCATCCCGACCTGCACCTCCCGCTGGAACCGCCGGGCCGCGCCCCCGTCGTTGGTGAAGATGGCCGTCCCGTTGCCGAAGGCGCCCGCGTTGATGAGCGCGACGCCCTCCTCGTACGAGCCGACCCGCACCACCGACAGCACCGGCCCGAAGATCTCCTCGGTGTAGGCGCGGGAGGTCGTGGGCACCCGGTCGAGCAGCGTCGGCCCGAGCCAGAACCCGTTCGCATCCCCGTCCGGGTTCACCTCGCGCCCGTCGACGACGACGGAGGCACCGTCCTCCGCGGCCACGTCGATGTAGGAGGCGACCTTGTCGCGATGCTGCCGGGTGACCAGCGGCCCCATGTCGCACCCGCGCCGCCCGTCGCCGACGCGCAGCCCGGCCATCCGCTCCCGGATCTTCGCCACGAGATCGTCCGCCACCGGCTCCACCGCCACGACGACCGAGATGGCCATGCACCGCTCCCCCGCCGACCCGAAGCCCGCGTTGATCGCGGAGTCCGCCGTCAGATCGAGGTCGGCGTCGGGGAGCACCAGCATGTGGTTCTTCGCCCCGCCGAGCGCCTGCACGCGCTTGCCGTGCGCGGTGCCGGTCTCGTAGACGTACCGCGCGATCGGCGTGGAGCCGACGAACGAGATGGCGGCGACGTCGGGATGCGTGAGGAGGCCGTCGACCGCCTCCTTGTCGCCGTTGAGCACCGTGAAGACGCCGTCCGGGAGGCCGGCCTCCTTCCAGAGCCCGGCCAGCCAGATCGCCGCCGACGGGTCCTTCTCACTGGGCTTGAGCACGACCGTGTTGCCGGCGGCGATGGCGATCGGGAAGAACCAGGCAGGCACCATCGCCGGGAAGTTGAACGGCGAGATGATGCCGACCACCCCGAGCGGCTGCCGCAGCGAGTAGACGTCGACCCCGGTCGACACCTGCTCCGAGTACTCGCCCTTCAGGTGGTGCGCGATGCCGGTCGCGAATTCGACGACCTCCTGCCCCCGGCTGATCTCGCCCAGCGCGTCGGAGACGACCTTGCCGTGCTCGGACGTGATGATCTCGGCGAGCTCGCCCTTGCGGGCGTCGAGCAGCTCCCGGAACCGGAACAGGATGCCCTGCCGCTTGGCGAGCGAGGTGTCGGCCCACGCGCGGAACGCGGCCTTCGCCGACGCGACGGCCGCGTCGATCTCGGCGGCATCGGCGAGCGCGACCCGCTTCGTCTCGACACCGAGCGCCGGATCGTAGACGGGAGCCGTCCGCCCGCTGCGCGACGGAGACGCGGCCCCGTCGATCCAGTGCGGGACGACCGGGAGGCCGCCCTCCTCCCCGTTCGCGGCGGAGTCGGTGACGGGCGACGTGGTGGTCATGACGGGTCCTCCATCGGATCGTGCGCGGATCGCGTGCGGGATCGCGTGCGCGAGACCAGTCTCCGCCACGGGGGCGGGAGCGGGCAAAGGGTCACACGGTGAACCGCGCCACGAACGAGCGACCGGCGGCACCGGCCACATCGACAGAGAGGGTCACCCGCGGTGCCAGCGACAGCACGGTGACGCCGGGGTCCGCCTGGACGGTCCCGGTCGCCGGGCCGTCGAGCGTGACGGTCACCGGCGCTGTCACCTTCTGAGTGGGGTCGCTGACCGCGACCGACACGCGCCCCCCGGCACGCGTGACGACCACCGAGGCCCGCGAGTCGGTCGTCACACCGGCCGCTGTTCCACCGGTCGGCGCCCAGATGTTCGCCATCGTGGTGCCGGTGCCGGCCCGCGTGACGGCCTGAACGTCGAAGGTGTTCGCGACCACGGAGATGTCCGTCGACGCCGCCATGCCCGCCGTCTGCGCCTGGGTCGCCGCCGGAAGCTGGATGTACGCATAGCTCGCGTCCACCGGATTCACGCCGTGGTCGAACCACAGCGTGATGAAGCGGCGCGTATAGCTCGTGTCGTCGTCGTAGACGCCGCGGTGGTCCATGTCTGTCCACCTTCCGCTGCGGTCCTGCCGCAGGCCCTTCACGGTGCCGCCGGCCGGGAACACGTAGCCGCCGATGTTCGGAATCCACGCCCAGCCCGCCGAGAAGGAGGTCGGCGTCGAGCTCGGCGAGGTCAGCACCGGGCTCCCGTCGACGACCGGGACGGTCTGCCCGTTCGGGCCGATGTTGCGGTTCTCCACGATCGTCTCGACCGAGTATCCGTCGCTGCTGGAGATGCCGGCGCCCAGGCACACGATCACGTCGCCGAGGCAGAACCACGACTTGCGGCCGACGAGCGTCGACGAGTTGATCTTGAGGCCCATGCCGATCGCCGCGTCTCCGTCGAGCAGGGCGCCGCCCGTCCACGTGTTGCCGTTGCCGCGGCCGGAGCCGAGGGAGCGGGGACGCGAGTCGATGGTCGTCCCCGGGATGCGGTACTTGTCGGCGGTGGGCCAGTACTGGTTGGCCCAGTGCCCGGCCTGGCCCGGCAGGTAGAGGTACACGGCGCCCTCGCCGGTGTACCACCCCTGCAGGTTCTCCGAGTTGCCGCTCTCGTACGGGCCGATGACGGTGCTGTCCATCGCGACGCCGTAGGCGAAGCCCGGGCGCCGGTGCACCGCGCGGGCCATCGATGTGGCGATGACCGTGTCGGCCGGCTCGGCAGCAGCCGGAATGGCCGGGTCGTTCACGACCGCGCGCCCCAGCGCGATCGACGACAGCCGCACCTGCTCGATCGGCGCCTTGTCGTAGTCGAAGAACGGCAGGAAGGTGTTTCGCTGGATCCAGCCCTTGCAGAGGCCCCGCACAGTCGCGGCCTGCGCTGCCGGGAAGACCGCCGCGAGCTGCAGCAGCGTCGCGACCGTGAGTCGGCCCACGCGATGGTCGGTCTCGTAGAAGCGCGAGAGCCCGCGCCCGCGCGTCATGTCCATGAACGCGCCCGTGTGGATCCACGGCACGTAGTTGCGCTGCACCCAGTCGTAGATCTCCCCCACCCGCGCGGCGGTGAACGCCCACGGCGTACCGGCCGTCGCGACCATCGAATACGTCAGGTACTGCAGCAGCGCGACGCCGTAGCCGCCGTTGTACGAGTAGTACTTGTGCTGGATGAAGCCGCCGTCCGGGTAGAAGCCGTCACCGCTGGTGGCGTACGGGAACACGTCCGCGTATGCCGTCTTGGCGCCGGCGATCGTCGCGGTGTCCTGGCTGAGCGCGCCGCGCAGGATGGCGATCGAGCACGCCCAGTTGCGGTTGGCCCCCGTCGAGAGCAGGCCGCCGGTCTCGGTGGGGTCGGGGGCGTAACGCTTGATCGCGGCCATGGCGGTGGCGATCCGGGTCGGGCCGAGGTCGTCGTAGAGCAGCACGCAGAGGTCGTTGAGGGCGAGCGGAATGCCGATCTGGAAGTCCCACCAGTTGTCGTAGCGGTTCGTGACGCCGTACTTGTTGGCCAGGAACCAGTCGACCGCCGAGATGATGTCGGCCTTCAACTGCGCGTCGCCGGACAGCTCCGAACCGGGTGAGGCCAGGGCGAGCGCGAGCGTCCGCAGCCGGCCGATGTTGTTGCGCTGGATGGCCGACACCGTGCTGCTGTCGAGGTCGGCCCAGAGGTAGCTGCGGCCGGTGGAGGTGTTCAGCGCATCCCAGAGCACCTTCGCCTCTGCGGCCGACGCCGTCACGTACGCCTTCACCACCGGGTCGGAGAGGTCGTAGCTGCCGACGAGGGTGCCGCGCCACTGGTCGCGCACGCGGGCGTAGTCGGCCGCGGTGGCCGCTCGTGCGGGCACGGCGGGGAGCAGTGCGGAGCCGGCCGCGAGGACGGGCACCGCCGCCGCGCCGGCCAGGACGACCGTGCGGCGCGAGAGACGGGAGGAGCGGGTGACTTCGTTGTCGGACATAGCGGACATGCTGCTGCCGCCGCCGGGGCCCTGTCAAGGTGATAATACCTATTACCAACTTGATAATGCGCATGAGCATGGATATGCTCCACCGACAGCACCGATCTCGCAGAGGAGAGCAGGATGGCCACGAGCCGGAAGCCGCGCATCACGCAGCGCACCATCGCCGAGCTCGCCGGCGTGAGCCAGGCGACGGTCTCGCTCGTGCTCAACGGCCGTTCCGACAACGGCGTGCGCATCCCCGACGAGACGCGCGAGCGGGTGCTCGAGGTCATCCGGCGCACCACCTACGTCGCCGACCCGGTCGCCCGCAGCCTCGCCGGCGCAGCCAACAACCTCGTGGGCGTCTTCACCTATGAGCACGCGTTCCCGAACGAGACCTCCGACTTCTACACACCGCTGCTGACCGGCATCGAGGCGGAGGCCGAGGCGCTCGGCCTCGATCTGCTCATGTTCACCAGCGCGCCGCTGGTCGACGGCCGCCGCCGCATCTTCCACGAGAACAGCCGCCTCCGTCTCGCCGACGGCTGCCTGCTCCTCGGGCGCGAGATGGACGCCGACGAGCTCGCCCGGCTGCGCGACAGCGGCTATCCCTTCGTCGCCATCGGCCGCCGCGACGTCGACGGCGTCGCGTACGTCGGGGTGGACTACGCCACGCCCACGCGCGAGCTCGCGCGGCGCGCGGTCGCCGCCGGACACCGGTCCGCGTTCTACGCGCGGCTGTCGCTGTCGCTGGCCGCCGAGTCCTCCCGCGACCGCTACGACGCCCTGATCGACGAGCTGACCTCCGCGGGGGTCGCCGTCGAGCAGGCCGAGACCACCGAAGCCGGCCTGGCGTCCGTCTGGCGCCGGGTCAGAGAAGGAGAAGCCACTGTGCTGTTCGTAGAAGACCCGACCGACGCGGAGGGGCTGCACGCCCTGGCCGCGGCCGACGGCGTCGCCGTGCCGGACGAGCTCTCGTTCGTCGTCCTCGGCGAGCGCGGCCGCGGCGGGAGCGAGGTGGACTTCACCCGCCTCAGCGCGCCACGCACCGAACTGGGATCGCGGGCGGTGATCCTCCTCGACCAGCTTCTCAACGGCGCCCGCGGCGGGGAGGAGCTGCCGGCGCAGCAGCTCCTCGAATGCGCCGTGGTCGGCGGCTCGACGCTGGCGACGCCCGCGGGAGCCACGCGATGACCGCCGGCACACCCTCCCCCACGGTGGTCGACGCCCAGCGCGCCGACGTGGTCGTCATCGGCGGCGGGCTCGGCGGCGTGTCCGCCGCGCTCTCGGCCCTGAAGGCCGGCCGCAGCGTCATCCTGACCGAGCAGTTCGCGTGGCTCGGCGGCCAGCTCACCAGCCAGGCGGTCACCCTCGATGAGCACACGTGGATCGAGCAGTTCGGCTCGACGGCGTCGTACCGCGACCTGCGCGACGGCATCCGCGACTACTACCGCGAGAACTACCCGCTGTCGGCGGAGGCGCGCGCCGAGCGCTACCTCAACCCAGGAGCCGGGCTCGTGAGCCGGCTGTGCTCCGAGCCGCGCGCCGGGGTGGCCGTGATCGAGCGGATGCTGGCGCCGTTCCGCAGCTCAGGCCGGCTGCGCCTGGTGCAGCCCGCGATCCCGGTCGACGCCGAGGTGGACGGCGACCGTGTCGTCTCCGTCACCGTGCGCCGCCTCGACACCGGCGACGAGCTGACGCTGCGCGGCGGCCTCTTCGTCGACGCGACCGAGACCGGCGAGCTCCTCCCCCTGACCGGCACGGAGTACGTGATCGGCAGCGAGAGCCGCACCGACACCGGAGAGCCGAGCGCGCCCGACGTGGCCGACCCGCGCAATGTCCAGGCCGTCTCGTGGTGCTTCGTGATCGACCACGTCGAGGGCGAGGACCACACCATCGAGAAGCCCGCCGACTACGACGAGTGGCACGCGTTCCAGCCCGACTACTGGGGCGCGCCCATGATGAGCCTCACCGCTCCGCACCCGCGCACGCTCGAGATCGTCACGCGCAGCTTCAACCCGCTGGTCGACGACGACCCGTTCGCGGCCGTCGCCGACCAGCGGGCCGACGGAGGCGACCACGAGCTGTGGGTCTTCCGGCGCATGCTCTCGCGCAAGTTGCTGGAACCCGGCTTCCTCGAGAGCGACATCGTGCTGGTCAACTGGCCGATGATCGACTACATCGGCGGTTCGGTGATCGACGACCCGGACGCCGAGAAGCACCTGGCGGCGGCCAAGGCCCAGTCCCGGGCGATGCTCTACTGGCTGCAGACCGAGGCGCCGCGCCCGGACGGCGGCACGGGCTGGCCCGGGCTGCGTCTGCGCCCGGACGTCACCGGCACCGACGACGGTTTCGCGCAGGCGCCATACATCCGCGAGTCGCGTCGCATCCGGGCCGAGTACACGGTGGTCGAGGGAGACCTCTCCATCGCGGTCCGCGGCGACGACCGCCCGGCGACCTACCCCGACACGGTCGGCGTCGGCATGTACCGCATCGACCTGCACCCCTCCACCGGAGGCGACAACTACATCGACGTCGCCTCCGTCCCCTTCGAGATCCCGCTCGGAGCGCTCATCCCCATCCGGATGCAGAACCTGCTCCCCGCGGGCAAGAACGTCGGAACCACCCACATCACCAACGGCGCCTTCCGGCTCCACCCGGTGGAGTGGGGGATCGGCGAGGCGGTCGGCTGGCTAGCGGCCTTCTGCCTGGACCGCGCGACGGATCCTCGCGCGGTCCGCAACACCCCCTCCCTCCTGGAGGAGTTCCAATCCCTGCTGGCCGCGAACGGCGTCGAGCTGCACTGGCCCGACGTCACCGGCTACTGATCCGAGGAGCACCAATGAGACCAGCAATGAAGCTGACGGGAGTGGCGGTCGTCGCCGTCACCGCGCTAGCGCTCTCCGCCTGCAGCGGGCCGTCCGGCACCCCGGCCACCACGGCCGCCGCCGGCAGCGTGAACCTGCGCATGACCACGTGGACGGCGGACCCCACCCAGCTCGCCCTGTTCACGTCGATCGCGGACGACTACAAGAAGTCGCACCCCGAGATCGGCAAGATCACCTTCGACTCCCTTCCCGCCGCCGACTACACGACCACGATCACCACCCAGATCGCCGGCGGCCAGCAGCCCGACCTGGCCTGGGTGATGGAGGGCGACGCGCCCGACTTCGTCAGCTCGGGCGCCCTCGCCCCGCTGACCGACACGCTGAAGAAGGCGAAGGGGTACGACTACTCCGACATCGGCGCGGACGCGACGAAGCTGTGGACGAACGACGGCCGGCTCTACGCGTACCCGTTCTCCACCTCCCCGTTCGTCGTGTTCGCCAACGACGACCTGCTCACGGCCGCCGACCAGCCCACCTCCGCCCAGCTCAAGGAGCAGGGCAAGTGGACCTGGAAGGATCTCGCGGCCGTCGGCTCTGCGGTCAACGCCGCGACCGGCAAGCAGGGCGTCGTCATCCGCGACTTCGACTACCAGACCTGGTCGAACCTCTCGACGGTCTGGGACTCGTTCGGGGCGGAGCCGTGGTCGGAGGACGGCAAGACCTGCACCTTCACCTCCGACGAGATGAAGGCCGCGTTCGAGTACCTGCACGACGCCACCTTCCAGCAGAAGGCGTTCCCCGGTCCCGGCACCAAGGCCGACTTCTTCGCGGGCGACAGCGCCTTCACCGTGACGCAGATCTCGCGCGCCACCCTGCTGACCGGCGGGTTCACATGGGATGTCCAGCCCCTCCCCGAGGGCGACGACGGCCAGCAGAACGTGATCGGCCAGGCCGGCATCGGCGTGCTCGCCAAGAGCAAGCACGCTCAGGAGGCCGCGGACTTCCTCGCGTTCTTCACGAACCCGGCCAACGCGAAGAAGCTCGCCCAGTTCTTCCCGCCGCCCCGCACGTCGCTGCTGACGGTCGACACCCTGTCGGCCACCAACAAGACGCTCAGCAAGGAGCAGATCGAGAAGGTCGTGCTCCCGTCCTTCACGGACGCCGTGACCAAGCCCAGCCACGCGAACTCGGCTGAGATCGCCGCCAAGGTGAAGACGGCCCTCGACCCGATGTGGCAGGCCGACGCCGACATCCCGTCGGTGCTCAAGGGCGTCTGCTCCGCGATCAAGCCGCTGCTGGGGTCATGAGCTCGGCGACCGACACGACCGACACCTCCCCGGCCCGGGTGCACGCCCGGGCCGGGGGGCAGGCCCGGGCCTCCGGGCGCCGATTCCTCACCATGCAGCGGCGCGACGCGCTGACCGGTTACCTCTTCGTGGCGCCGCAGCTGCTCGGCATCCTCGCGTTCGTGATCATCCCGCTCGGGCTGGTCGTGTACTACAGCTTCCACGAGTGGAACGTGCTCTCGGGCTCGATCCAGTTCGTCGGCGCGGCCAACTACGAGCAGCTGCTCAGCGACCCGCAGCTCGGCGAGGTGCTCGGCGTCACCACCGTCTTCTCCGTCGGGCTGGTGTTCCTCAACATCCCGCTCGCCCTGCTGCTGGCGGTGCTGCTCAACCGCCAGGGCCGCGGGATCGCCTTCTTCCGCACGGCGTTCTTCTCGCCGGTCGTGGTCTCGATCGTCGCCTGGACGATCGTCTGGGGCTTCCTGCTGCAGGACAACGGAGGCATCAACGGGTTCCTCCGCATCTTCCACATCCAGGGCCCCAACTGGCTGCAGAGCGGCCCGACCGCGCTGGCCGCCGTGATCGTCGTGCAGGTGTTCAAGAACGTGGGCCTCAACATGGTCCTTTTCCTGTCGGCCCTGCAAGGCGTGCCCGCCGAGCTGTACGAGGCCGGCCGGGTCGACGGCGCCACCGGCGCGACGCTGTTCCGCCGCATCACCCTGCCGCTCATCTCGCCGACGATCCTGCTCACGGTCATCATCACGATCGTCGGCGCCCTGCAGGTCTTCGCCCAGATCGCCGTGCTCACTGCCGGCGGGCCGGGGCTGTCGACCACCGTGCTGGTCTACTACCTGTTCCAGCAGGCCTTCGACTTCCATCACTTCGGCTACGGGTCGACGCTGGCCATCCTGCTGTTCGTGATCGTGCTCGTCCTGACCGTCGTCCAATGGCAGCTCCGCAAGAGGTGGGTGTTCTATGAGAACTGAGGCCGTGACTCCCCCGCGGCGCACGGGCCGCACCTGGCGGCGAGCGCTGCTCTACATCGTCCTGTTCGTGATGGCGATCCCGTTCCTGTTCCCGACCTGGTGGATGATCACCTCGTCGTTCAAGACCGTGAACGAGATCTTCGCCTTCCCGCCGTCGCTGATCCCGATGGACCCGACGATGGAGGCGTACGTCAAGGCGTTCACGTTCCAGCCGTTCGCCCGCCAGTACTTCAACAGCGCCTACATCGCCATCGTGGTCACGGTCGTGACCATGCTCATCTCGTCGATGGCCGGGTACGCCTTCGCGCGCATCCGGTTCAGGGGGCAGAACTTCCTGTTCCTCGTCGTGCTGCTGGGCCTGCTCATCCCGAGCGAGGTCACCATCGTCCCGCTGTTCCAGATGTTCAACTCGCTGGGGCTCGTGAACACGCACTGGCCGCTGATCCTGGTGACGTCGTTCGGAGCGCCGAGCGTGCTGGCGACCTTCATCATGCGCCAGTTCTTCATCTCGCTGCCTGGCGAGCTGGAGGAGGCGGCCCGGCTCGACGGTCTGGGCCGGCCCGCGATCTGGTGGCGCATCGCGCTCCCGCTCGCCCGCCCGGCGCTGGCCGCGGTCGCGATCTTCACGTTCCTCAACGTGTGGAACCTGTACCTCGAGCCGACGGTCTACCTGACCTCTCCCGAGCTGTTCACCCTCCCGCAGGCGCTGACCCGTTTCGTGGACGCCTACAGCGGCCCGATGTGGAACGTCCAGCTGGCCGCGGCCACGATGACGGCCGTCCCGGTGCTGATCGTGTTCGTCGTCGCGCAGCGCCAGTTCGTGCAGGGGCTGGCGCAGACGGGCCTGAAGGGCTGAGGCCGTGTTCACCGATCTCGACGAGGCCGGGCTGCGCGCCTACCGCAGCGCACAGACCCGGCCCGCCGACTTCGACGCGTTCTGGGCGGCCACGCTCGCCGAGACCCGGGAGGCCGCGCAGCCTCCGCGGGTGGAGCAGGTCGACTGCGGACTGACCACGGTCGAGGTCTACGACGTCACCTTCTCCGGCTTCGCCGGCCAGCCCGTGCGGGCGTGGCTCCGCCTCCCCGCCGGCAGCCGCGGGCCGCTCCCGGCCGTCGTGCAGTTCGTCGGTTACGGCGGTGGACGGGGGCGGGCGGTCGAGAACCTGTTCTGGGCGTCGGCGGGGTTCGCGCACCTCCAGATGGACACACGCGGGCAGGGCTCGATGTGGAGCAGCGGCGACACCCCCGACGACGCCGGGTCCGGCCCCGCCGTTCCCGGATTCCTCACCCGGGGTGTCGGGTCGCGCGACACCTATTACTACCGGCGGCTCATCGTCGATGCCGTGCGCGCCGTCGACACCGCGCGTGAGCTCTCTGCCATCGACCGGGACCGGGTCGCGGTGCTCGGCTTCAGCCAGGGCGGCGGCCTCGCCCTCGCCGCGGCCGCCCTGCAGCCCTCGCTGCGGCACGCCTTCGCGTTCGTCCCCTTCCTCTGCGACCTCCCCCGCGCGATCACCATCACCGACCGCGAGCCCTACCGCGAGCTGGGGCGCTACCTCGCGGTCCACCGCGACCGCGCCGACCAGGTGCTGCGCACCCTGTCGTACGTCGACGGCGTGAACTTCGCCGCGCACGCGAGCGTCCCCATCCATTTCTCGGCCGCCATGATGGACCCGACGTGCCCGCCCTCGACGGTGTTCGCCGCCCACGCGGCCTACGGGGGCGAGAAGACCCTGAAGCTGTGGACCTACAACGGCCACGAGGGCGGCGGCATCGACGACGAGCTGCACGCGCTCGGGGTGCTGCGATCACTGCAGTAAACGACTCAGGCGCCCGATCTCTCGGGCGCCTGATGTGTTCGCAAGGGTTGTGATCAACCCGTTCGTGCGCGAGGGGGGACTTGAACCCCCACGCCCTTGCGGGCACTGGCACCTGAAGCCAGCGCGTCTGCCAATTCCGCCACTCGCGCGAACCACCAGAGACTAACACGGGGCCGCTCCCGATCACCAATCCGGGTCCCGGCAGGCCGGCGTCAGCGGATGCCCTCGCGTCGCAGCACGCCGGCGAGCCGCCCGGCGGCGTCGAGCACCGCGGCGCGCACCCGCTCGAGCTCCTGGGTAGTGGCGGCGGCCAGCGGGATCGAGCAGCTGATGGCGTCCGTCGCGGGGATGCGGTACGGGACCGCGGCGCTCACGCAGGCGGTGCCGATCGTGTTCTGCTCGAACTCCACCGCGGCTCCCGTTGCGCGGCACTCCTCCAGCTCGCGCGCGAGCTCGGTCACCGTTCCGACCGTGCGCACGGTGAGGGGGCGGAGGGGCTCCTGGGGGTACAGGGTGCGCAGTTCGTCGGCGCTCAGCTCGGCCAGCAGCGCCTTGCCGAGGGCCGTCGCGTGGGCGGGCAGGCGCCGGCCGATCCGTGAGATGGCGCGGTGCGCGTCGACGGCCTCCCGGGTCGCGAGGTAGACGACGTCGGGGCCGACCAGCCGCGCGTAGTGCGTCGTGTAACCGGTCTCGCCGCGGAGGACGTCGAGCGTGCTGCGTGCATGGCCGACGGCGGCGTCGCGGTCGAGGTAGCCGGTCCCGGCGACCAGCGCCCTGGCGCCCACGCCGACGCGTCCGCCGTCGTCGGCGGCGATCCAGCCGCGCGCGAGCATCGTCTGCAGGAGACCGTGGAGGCTCGACCGCGGGTATCCGGTGCGCCGGTGGAGCTCCGCGACGCTCAGTGGCTCGCCCGCGTCGGCGAGGACTTCGAGCAGTTCGAGGGCGCGGGCGGCGGACTTCACCGTGGTGCGTGCGCCGTCGTCGTGCACCGTCATGGCATCGGCTCGCCGAGCGGGTGGGACGGGGCGGCGAAGGCGGCGCCGAGCGGGCCGTCCGACTCGGGCGGCGGCGGCGTCGCGCCGTCGCGCTCCTCCGTCCGGCGAACCGCGTCATCCTGCGGGTGGTATCCGATCGCCTCGCCAGGACCCAGCGGGAACCAGCCCGGCGCGTTCCGCGACACGCCCCACACGATGTGGTGCCGGCCGGTGTCGAGAGCGATCGCCGCCTCGACCAGGCGGGCGGCGTCGGCCGGCGACAGCCACTGCGCGATGGCCCGGCCGTCGCCGACGTCCTCGCCGAAGGTGCAGATGCGGGCGGAGACGACGCTCATCCCGAACCGGTCGGCATAGACGCTGCCGAGCGCCTCCATCGCCGCCTTGCTCACGCCGTAGTAGGTGTCCGGCCGCGGGACGAGCACATCGACGGCGCCCGCCTCGCGCGGAGTGGCGAATCCGACGGCATGGATGGAGCTGGCGAGCAGCACCCGGCGGACCCCGGAGGCCCGCGCGGCCTCCAGCACCGCCTGGGTGCCGTCGATGTTCACCGAGAGGATGTCAGCCCACGGCTGCTCGGAGGGGTGCCCGGCGAGGTGCACGACGGCGTCGGCGCCGGCGAACGCCGTCGCGAGCGCCGCGCGGTCGGTGATGGAGACGGCCAGCCATTCACCGGCTCCCCCGGCCCCCGCGTCGGGGACGGCGACGTCGAGCAGACGCAGCCGCCGACCCTCGCGGGCGAGCAGCGGGGTGATGGCTCTGCCGATCCTGCCGGCTGCTCCGGTGATGACGACCACCTGCTCGCGGTCCTCTGCCTGCCTTGACATCACGCCCGGCCTCCTTTAGCTTCGGTGGGCTTTCACGCTAGTGGATGGTGTTCACATATGTGAACCCCGCCGCCGCCGTTCACCGCCGACCGCCGAGGAGCCCTCCGCATGAGCCGCATCCGCTCCGTCGACATCACGCCGATCGCCTTCTCGGACCCCCCGCTGCTCAACAGCTGGGGCGTGCACGAGCCCCTCGCGCTCCGCACCATCGTGCAGCTCGAGCTCGACGACGGCACGACCGGCCTCGGCGAGACGAGCGGCGAGCTGCCCCTGCTGGAGGCTCTGCGCGCCGCCGCGCCCGCCCTCATCGGCGTGCGGGTGGACGACCCGGCGGCCCTGGCCGACGCGATCGCCGGATCGGGCGCCCTGAACCGTTTGGACGACCCGGTCGCCGCGGGCAAGATCCTCTCGCCCTTCGAGGTCGCGGCGCTGGACGCCCTCGGGAAGCTCGACGGCGCCTCCGTCGCAGAGCTGCTCGGCGGCCGCGTGCGCGACCGCGTCGACTTCTCGGGATACCTCTTCTACAAGTGGGCCGGACACCCGGGCGCCGAGCCCGACCGCTGGGGGGAGGCGCTCACTCCCGAGGGGATGGTCGAGCTGGCCGAGACCCTGATCGCCGAACACGGCTTCCGCTCCCTCAAGCTCAAGGCCGGGGTGTTCCGGCCCGAGGTCGAGATCGAGACGATGCGCGCCCTGCACGCCGCCTTCCCCGACGTCTCGCTCCGGATGGACCCGAACGGCGCGTGGACGACCGCCACGGCCGTCATGGTCGCCGACGCGCTCAACAGTACGCTCGACTACCTCGAGGACCCGGTGCTGGGCATCCCCGCCATGTCCGCGGTACGACAGGCCACGAGCCTCCCGCTCGCCACCAACATGGTGGCCGTCTCGTTCCCGACCCTCGAGGCGTCGGCGGAGGCGGGAGCCGTCGACATCGTGCTGGGCGACCACCACTACTGGGGTGGCCTGCGAGCCACGCGCGAGCTGGGCCGGCGCTGCGGCGAGCTCGGTCTGGGCGTCGCCATGCACTCCAACTCGCACCTCGGCATCTCGCTCGCGGCGATGACGCAGGTGGCGGCGGCGATGCCCGAGCTCTCGGTCTCGTGCGACACGCACTACCCCTGGAACGCGGCGGACGACCTGGTGGAGGGCCCCGCCCGCTTCGAGCACGGGTCGCTCGCCGTGTCCCGGGAGCCCGGGCTGGGCGTCGAGCTTCGTCCCGACGTGCTCGAACGCCTGCACCGCCGCTACGTCGAGTCCGGGCGGACCGTGCGCGACGACACCGCGTACGCCCGGACGATCGACCCGGCCTACGATCCGTCGCTCCCGCGGTTCTGATGCGCGCCGTCTTCCGGCTCTTCCCCTGGGATGTCGAGGGCCATCCCGACGCGGTCGCCCGGCTCGTGGACGCCGGGGTCGAGCACGTGTCCCTCGCGGCCTCGTATCACGCGGCCCGCGTCGCCACGCCGAGGCACCCGGCGCACCGCGTCGTCGACCTGCCGACGTCGGCGGTGCACTCCTCTGCCTCCTTCAGTCCCTCGGGAGGCGCCCCGCTCCCCCGCGGGATCGGCACCTACGAGCGCGCTCGCGACGCACTGGAGACGGGCGGGATCACCGTCGACACCTGGATCGTCCTGAACCATCTCGATGGCGCGGCCCCGGCCGTTCCCCGCGTCCGCTCCGCATTCGGCGACCGGCTGGCGCACGCCCCCTGCCTGGCGCAGCCGGCGACGCTGGCCTTCGATCGCGACCTCCTCTCCGGCCTGCTCCCGCTGGCGCAGGGTGGGCAGGTGCTGATCGAGGCGCTCGGCTGGCAGGGCCTCGGCCACGGGTCGCAGCACGACAAGGTGGTCGGAGCAGACTTCGACGAGCTCACCGCGGAGGCTCTCGGGTACTGCGTCTGCGACCGCTGCTGCGCGGCGGCCGATGCCGGGCCGGCGGAGGTGCGGGCGCTCCGGGAGCTGATCGACGGCGACCGATCCCGCACGGCGTACGCCGCCGTCGAGCGGATGCGTTCCGGGCGGGAGCGCTCCCTGGCCGTCGTCCGCGAGCAGGCTCTCGGCCTCGCCGCCGAGCAGGGAGTCGCGGAGGTGCTGCTCTCCGACGCCGACGCGGGCGACTCCGCCGACCCGGTCCTCGTTGACTGCTGGGGCGCCCCCGAACGCGCCATCAGCGCCCTGCGCCGGGTCGCCGCGGCGCGGCCGGGCGCACGCCTCGTCGCTCACGTCGACATCCTCCAGACCGAGCCTGCGCAGCTTGCCGACACCTGGGCGGCGTTGGCCGACGCCGGAGCCACCGGTCTGCACATCTATCACGCCGGTCTCGCATCGGCCCGACGCCTGGCCGCGGCGAGCGCCGCCGTGCCGAGATCAGGAGGCTGACATGCTCATCGACCAGCTCGACCCGCCCGTCGTGGTGGTGCTGCGCCATCGCACCTCCGCGCGCTTCCTCGCGGTGACCGAAGCCCTGGTGGCCGGAGGGGTGCGGGCGGTGGAGTTCACCCTCACAAGCGCCGGGGCGGCGGAGGCCCTCGTGGCGACCCGCGAGGCGCTCGGCCCCGAGGCGACCCTGGGCCTCGGCACCGTCCGGACGCGCGCGCACCTGGAGACCGCCGCGGCGATCGGCGCGGACTTCGCCGTCAGCCAGTACTGCCACCCCGACCTGATGGCCGCGAGCGGCGAGCTGGGGGTCGACTACATCCCGGGCGCGCTGACCCCCACCGAGATCGTGGCGGCCAGCGAGGCCGGGGCCCGCACCGTGAAGGTCTCGCCCATCGGCCCCCTCGGCGGGCTCGCGTACCTGCGCGAGCTGGTCGGCCCCCTCCCGGAGCTCCGGCTCTTCCCGACCGGCGGGGTCCGGCCGGAGGAGGCGGGAGGCTATCTGCGCGCCGGAGCAGCGGTGGTGGGCCTCAGCGCCCTCCTGCTGCAGGACGCGCTCGACGACGACGGCGACCTGGCCGCCCTGACCGCTCGCACCCGAACAGCACTCGCCACCATCGAAGGGGAACACTCGTGAACATCACCGTCATCGGACTCGGCATCATGGGCGCGCCGATCGCCCGCAACCTGCTCGCCGCCGGGCACGACGTGATCGGCCTGAACCGCTCCCCCGGCGCCGTCGAGCGCTTCGTGGCGGCGGGCGGTCGCACGGCCGCATCCGTCGCCGAGGCGGTGGCCGGGTCCGACGTGCTCATCACGATGCTGCCCGACTCGCCCGATGTCGCCTCCGTCGTCCTGGAGGGAGCGCTCGACCGGCTGCCGCAGGGCGCCCTCTACATCGACCTCAGCACGATCGCGCCCGCCATGTCGCGGCGGCTGGCCGACGCCGGCGCCGAGCGGGGCATCGCCGTGGTCGACGCCCCGGTGAGCGGGGGCGAGCAGGCCGCGATCGACGGCACCCTCTCCATCATGGTCGGCGGGGAGGAGTCGGCGTTCGAGCGGGCCCGCCCGGTGCTCGAGGCCATCGGGACCACCATCGTCCACGTCGGCGGCCCCGGCGCGGGGCAGACGGTCAAGGCCGCGAACCAGCTGATCGTGGCGGGCACGATCGAGCTCGTCGCCGAAGCGCTGGTCTTCCTCGACGCCCACGCCGTCGACCTCGAGAGCGCGGTGCGTGTGCTCGCCGGCGGCCTGGCGGGCAACCGGATCCTGGACCGGAAGGCCGCCGGCATGATCGCCGGCGACTTCGAGCCCGGCTTCCGCATCGACCTGCACCACAAGGACCTCGGCATCTTCGGCCAGGCCGCGCGGGACTCGGGAGTCGTGACCCCGCTCGGCGCCGTGGTCGCGCAGCTCATGGCCTCCGCGAAGGCGAACGGAGACGGCGGGCTCGACCACACGGCGCTCCTGCGGGGCGTCCGGCGGCTGAGCGGCGTCACGGGAGGCTGACGAGCGTCCCTCGGCGTCAGGCCAGCGACGTCTGCCGCACGATCAGCTCGGGTGCGAAGCCGCCCAGCAGCTGGTCCTCGGTGTCGAGGCCGAGCAGCAGGCGCACGGCGCTCGCCCCGAGTGCCGCGGAGGGGTGGCGGATGGTCGAGAGCGGGACGATCGCGAAGTCGGCGAACTCGATGTCGTCGTAGCCGACCAGCGACATGTCGTCCGGGACGCGCACGCCCCCCGCGATGAGCCCGTGCAGCAGCCCGAGCGCCAGGAGGTCGTTCCCCGCGAAGATGCCGTCGGGCGATGCGGTCGCGGGCCGCCGCAGCAGCTCGGCCGCCACCTCCTCACCGACGTGGGCGTTCTGTGCGGGCACCCGGACGACCTCCAGGCTCGCCTCCGGTCCTGCCTCGGCGACGGCGGCACGCGCCCCGGCGAGGCGGGCGTCGACGTGCGGATGCGGGCCGCCGACGAAGAGCAGACGCCGCCGTCCCTGCGCGAGCAGGTGCTCCGCCGCCAGGCGTCCACCCAGGACGTTGTCGCCCGAGATCGCGGGATAGTCGTGCGGGTCCGGCGCGTGGCCGACGAGGACGAAGGGGATGCCGCGGTCCCTCAGCTCCTGCAGCTCGGCCGGGACCTCCCCCACCGGTGCGGCGATGATCCCGCTCACCTGCTGCGCCTCGAAGAAGCCGATGTAGTCGCGTTCGCGGTCGGCATCGTCGCCGCTGTTGACCATGAGGATGTGTCGGCCGTGCGCCGCGGCCTCGCGCTCCGCTCCGGCGGCCAGCTCGGCGTAGACCGGGTTCGCCGTGTTCGAGACGAGGAGCCCGAAGGCGCTGCTGCGACCGGCGCGCAGGCGGCGGGCAGCGTCGTTCCCGACATAACCGAGGTCGGCGGCGGCAGCGAGCACGCGCTCCCGCAGCTGGTCGCTGACCCGGGCGGGCTGGGTGAACGTGTACGACGCGGTCGCCCGCGAGACCCCCGCCCGCTCGGCGACGTCTTTGATGGACGCGACTCGTCCGGCGCGCGAGCGCGGCGTCGGCGCCTCCGTCGACATGTGGTGGTCCTCTCGTCGGTGGCCGGCGCAGCGCCCGGACCCTCTTGTCCGTTCGGTGCTAGTACAGTAACGTACCTCAGACGTGAATCGATTCACAGCCGCGCCGCGGAGAAACGGACAATGGTGACCTCCCCACACTTCAGCGCCCTCTGGGCGATCAACGCCCCCCTGGACCGCGAGGAGCTGCGCCGGCAGCTCGCCGGGTTCGCCGCCGACGGGCTCGACGGGGTGGTGTTCCATCCCCGTTTCTACCCCGACGAGCCGGCGTATCTGGGCGACGAGTACCTCGCCATCGTCGCCGAGGCCATCGAGGAGGCCGCGGCTCTCGGGCTCGACTTCTGGATCTACGACGAGAACGGCTGGCCGAGCGGCACGGTCGGCGGACGGATGCTGACCGAGCATCCCGAGCTCCGCCAGCGCTGGCTCGAGCTCCGCCCGGCGGGAACGCTTCCCGACGGAGCCGCGCCGATCCTCGACGTCGACCGCGACGGCACCCCCTTCCAGCTGGTCGAACGCCTCGGAGAGGGAGTGGACTATCTCTCCCCCGAGATCGCCGAGCGATTCCTCCAGCTCTGCTACGCGCGCTATGCGGACGGCCTGCCGCGAGACGCCTTCCGGCACGTCGCCGGGTTCTTCTCCGACGAGCCGGAGTTCGGCCTCGGCCACTCGCACCACGAGCTGCCCCCGGACGGCGCGGTGCCCTGGACTCCCGATCTGCCCGCCGCGTACGCCGCCCGGCACGGCGACGACCTGATCCCGCTGCTTCCGGCACTGTTCGGCCCGCACCCCCGGGCGGCGGAGGTGCGCGAGCGATTCTGGGAGCTGGTCACCGACCTCTTCGCCGACCGCTACCTCGCCCGCATCGACGAGTGGTGCCGCAGCCGCGGCGTTCGCTTCACGGCCCACGTCAAGGGAGAGGAGCATCCGCTGTTCCAGGTCCCGACCGTCGGCTCGCTGGGGACCGTCGCACGCCACATGGACCTGCCCGGCCTGGACGCGCTCGGGCGCGACCCCGGGAACGACTTCTACCCCCGGCTGCTCTCGTCGGCGGCGCGCCAGTTCGGCGACGGCCGCTGCATGGCCGAGGCCTTCGGCGGCGCCGGCTGGGGCGCAGGTCCCGCCGATCTGGAGCGCGTGCTGCTGTGGCTCGGCGGCCACGGGGTGACCGACGTGATGCTGCACATCGCGCAGTATCGGCTCGACAGCGTCGCGATCGAGGACTGGCCGCCCTCCCAGCCGACGCACCTCAGCTGGCGCCCGGCCTACGCCGACCTCATCGGCCGCGTCCGCGAGCAGCTCACCGTGCGGCCGCGACCCGAGGCGGACACGCTCGTCGTCGTTCCGCAGCGGGGGATCATGCGCGCCTTCGAGGCCGGGGAGTTCGTCCGGATGAACGTGCACGACGCCCACGACTTCGCCGACACCCCGGCCGGCCGCATCAACGCCGCCTTCCTCGCGCTCGTCGAGCGGCTGCATGCCGCGGGGGTCGCCTACGACTTCGCCGACGAGCGCACCGCCGAGTCCGAAGGACGGGTCGTCGGCGGTGAGCTCCGGCTGGGATCCGCCCGCTACCGCCGGGTCGTCGTGGCGAGCGGCGCAGCACTCACAGAGGACTTCCTGGAGCGGACGAGCGCGCTGCTCGCCGATCCACCGGCTCCAGCCTCCGCCCATCCCGCCGCAGCAGCACCGCTGACCCCCGACAACCCCCGGCCGGACCCGGGCCGCCCGGCGGGAGCCGCGCCCCTCCACTGGCGCCTCGCGCGCCCGCCGCTCAACGACCTCGTGCTCGAGGCGGAGCGTGAACCGGACGGCTGGCACTCGGCGACCATTCTCAACCGTGGGTTCACCGGAGGCGCGACCCTCGACTTCGCCGACGACCTCCATGAGCTGACGTGGGACGGCGCGACCCTCCCGATCGACAGCGGCTCGCCAGGCGCGCGCGTGGCGGTCGAGCTCTCGTCGTCACTCCACCGGGTGCGCTTCCGCCTCACGGCCCCCCTGCCGCCGGAGGTGCGCCCGCGGCTCTGGCTGCGCGGCCGGTTCCTCGTGACGGCGGAGGGGCGGTGGCATCATCGCGGAGACGTGTCGGTGGTCGCGGGCGGATTCGCTCTGGCCGCCTCCCCTCCGGATGACGCTCCGCTCAACGGCGCCGTCGAGCCGACCGTGGACGGCTTCCCCTTCCTGTTCGAGCCCCTCCTGCTCACCACGACTCTCGACCTCCCGGTCGGAGCGCGGTCCCTGCGGCTGACGGGAGGCCGGGCCGACGCCGCCCTCGTGACCGTGGGGGATGCGGCGCCCCGGTGGTGCTGGGGAGCAGACTGGACGGTGCCCGTCGCCGCGCCCGGCCTCACGACCATCACGCTGGCGCTCCACCCGAGCTCGCAGAACCGCTACGGGCCGCACCACCACTACCTGGGCGATCCCCGGGTGGTGAGCCCCGCGCAGGCTCACGGTGAGCGGAATTACGCGGATCGCGATGACGCACCGGAGTGCACCGCCGTCGACGAGTGGATGCTCCGCCGCCTCGTGGCGCCCTCCGCCGCCGTCATCGTGGGCGAGCCGTCCCTGGCATCGTTGACAAGCGCAGATGGTGACCGTATTCTTACCGACAGCCTGTGAATCGATTCACAGATCACGAAGGAGTGACCGACCCGTGACCGTATCCGCCACCCGCCCCGACGACGCTCTGGCGTCCGGGCCCGCTCCGGCGCCCGAGCCCGCCGGCCGCCCGCGGAACGCTCCGCGGCGACGCCGGCTGCGCGGCATCAGCGCCCCCTGGTATTTCGTCATCCCCGCCGTCGCCGTGTACCTCTTCATCGTCATCGTGCCCAGCACCCGCGGAGCCGTGTTCTCGCTGACCGACTGGAACGGGCTCTCGCCCGACTGGTCGTGGGTCGGCCTCGACAACTTCTTCGACGTGTTCGGCGACCGGGCCGCGCGGGCCGCGCTGCTCAACACGGTCGTGCTCGCGGCCGTCACGATGGTGCTGCAGAACGTCATCGGCCTCGGCCTCGCCCTCGCCGTAAACTCGATGATCAAGTCGCGCTACGTGCTCCGGGTCGTCTTCTTCGCCCCCGTGGTGCTCACCCCGCTGGTCTCCGGCTACGTCTGGAGCTACCTGCTCTCGCCCAACGGAGCGGTGAACGACTTCCTCCGCGGCGCGGGCCTGGGCTCGCTCGCGCAGGACTGGCTCGGCGACCCCCGCTACGCCCTCTACTCGGTCGCCGTGGCGATCATCTGGCAGTTCGCCGGCTACTCGATGGTGATCTTCCTCGCGGGCCTGCAGGCCATCCCCGAAGAGCTCACCGAGGCCGCGCTGATCGACGGGGCCGGGCCGTGGCGCATGTTCCGCAGCATCACCCTGCCCCTGCTGAACGGCGCCATCGTCATCAACGTGATGCTCTCGCTGATCGGAGGGCTCAAGCAGTTCGACCAGGTCGTCGCCATGACCGGCGGCGGCCCCGGCACGGCGAGCGAGACCATCTCGACCCTCATCTACAAGAACGCGTTCCTCTTCGGGGAGTACCCGTTCTCGGTCGCCCTCGCCGTCATCATGACGGTGCTCATCGCGGTGCTCGCCGGCGTGCAGTACCGCCTCACCCTGAGGAAGACGCGCTGATGCACCGTCGCTACACCGGCCGCACCCTCCTGCTCGAGGTCATCATCATCGCCGTGGCCATCGTCTGGGCGATCCCGCTCCTCGCGCTGGTCAACGTCTCGCTGAAGCCGATCAACACGCAGACCGGCGCGCTGGAGTTCATCTTCCCGCCGACCTTCGACAACTATGTCGCGGCGTGGAGCCGGGCCAGCCTCGGCGCCGCGATGCTCAACAGCGCCATCGTCACCGTGGTCAGCGTCGTCCTCATCGTCATCGTCGCGGCTCTCGCCGCCTACCCGCTGGCCAGGGTCACCCGGCGGTGGTCGAGGTTCACCTTCTACTTCTTCCTGGCCGGCCTGCTCCTGCCGACCCAGCTCGCGCTGCTCCCCCTCTACAGCACCATGCGCGACCTCGGCCTGCTGGGCTCGCTGGGCGCGATCATCCTGATCAACGTCGGCACGGGGATGCCGTTCTCGATCTTCCTGTACACGACGTTCCTGCGTGAGCTGCCGACCGACTACGAGGAGGCCGCGATGCTCGACGGCGCAGGTCCCCTCCGCGGGTTCACGCGGGTCGTGTTCCCGCTCCTGCGTCCCGTCACGGGCACCGTGGTGATCCTCAACGTCGTCGGCATCTGGAACGAGTTCTTCATCCCGCTGCTGTACCTCGCGGGGAGCGGCAACACGACCGCCCCCGTCGCGATCTACAGCTTCGTGAGCCAGTACGTGACGGTCTGGCCGCTCGTCTTCGCCGGACTCGTGATCAGCGTCATCCCGATCCTGATCGTCTACTTCTCGCTGCAGAAATACGTCATCCGCGGCTTCGCCGGAGGGCTCAAGGGATGAGCCTTCCGCACCCGCATACCGCTGTCCCGCCCCACCAACGCAATCGCACCAACCGACCGGGCTCCGGCCCGAAACCAGGAGGAATGATGAGGTTCACTTCACGTCGCGGACGCGTCGTGGCGCTCGGCACCGCTGCCGTCGCCATCGCCGCTCTCGCGGGTTGCTCGACCAACACCGGCGGCGCCTCCGGCGCAGACGGAGGCACGGTCCTCACGCTGACCGCCGCGGGCGAAGCCCCGGCGCAGGCCGTGATCGACGCCTTCGAGAAGGCCAACCCCGGGGTCACCGTCAAGGCGACCTTCGTCAACGACGACGAGTCGTACCAGCAGACCCTGCGCACGCAGCTCGCGTCCGGAACGGCGGCCGACGTCTTCCGGGTCTGGCCGGGCAACGGCAACGCGGCCTCGATCGTCCCGCTCGGCGACGACGGCCTGCTCATGCCGCTGGGCGACCAGGCATGGGCCGACTCGCTCAGCGACGCCACCCGCGTGGTGGCCGAGGACTCCAAGGGCGAGCTCGTGGGCGTCCCGGTGACCGTCGTCGCCATCGGCGCCATCTGGAACGACCAGGCCCTCGCGGCCTCCGGCCTGAAGGCGCCCACCACCTGGAGCGGCGTCCTCGACTACTGCACCGACGCCAAGGCGCTCGGCAAGGTGCCCTTCGCCCTGGGCCTCAAGAGCGCCTGGGTGACGCAGCTGGTGCCGTACGCGCTGACCGCGAGCCTCGTCTACGGGAAGGACCCCGACTTCACCCAGAAGCAGAAGGACGGGAAGGCGACGTTCTCGGACTCCGCGTGGAAGGACGCCGAGCAGAAGTATCTGCAGCTCCGCGACGCCGGGTGCTTCAACGACAACCCCAACGGCGTCGGCTACGACGAGCAGATGACCATGCTCGGCCGCGGTGAGGCCCTCGGCGCGATCCACCTCACCTCCGCCTCCGCGAACGCCGTGCAGTACGCGCCGTCGGGAACGACCTTCTCGATGACGCCGTTCCCGGCCACCGACGAGCCGAAGGACCAGTACCTGCCGGTCTCGGTCGGCATCGTCTACGCCGCCAACAAGAAGGCCAAGAACCCCGAGCTGGCGAAGAAGTTCCTCGACTTCCTGGCCTCGGGCGAAGGCCAGTCCGTCTACGCGAAGGCCGCGGGCGCCGCCCCCGCGACACCGACCGACGACTTCGACGCGGATGCGGTGCTCGCCCCGATCACGACGTTCCAGAAGGCCGGCACCGACCGGCCCTTCCCCGACGTCGCCTGGCCCAACCCCAAGGTTCAGCAGGAGCACCTGACGGGCATCCAGGAGCTCTTCGCCGGCACGGTCGACGTCGACGGACTGCTCTCCCGGATGGACGCGGCCTTCAAGGACTGACGTCCACGGGCGGCCCGGCGCTCTGCCGGGCCGCCCCCTCCGGCCCTCATGGGCCACCATTCGCAACGAAGCGATCGCGCGCGACGCCGCGCGCAAGGAAGGTGCAATGATGCATCACCGGATCCTCCGCGCCGTCAGCGTCATCACGGCCGGTCTCGTCCTCGCCGTCGGAGCCGCGGTCGCCGCGCCCGCCGTCCCCGCGCACGCCGCAGCCGCCCCGATCGACGTCTATCCGCTCGCCGGCGTCTACCCGCCCTCCTCCGACTACACCCTCACCGTCAACGGCCAGTCGGTCCCCGTGCAGGAGTACGGCGACTACGACATCGCGCAGCTCGCGATGGGAGTCGGCACCGCGACCGTCGTGGTCACGAAGACCAACGGCACCGCCATCGGCTCCTACGGCATCAGCCCGCTGAAGCTCGGCCTGGTCGGCACGACCAGCGGCCCCTCCCTCACCTTCACCGTCCCCAACGACGAGTACCTCATCGTGCGGGTGGACGGCCGCGCCAAGCTCGTCATCGCGATCGACCCGCTCGAGACGAACCGGCCGCCCTCGTCCGGCACCGGCGTCTTCAACGTGCAGAGCGCTCCCTACGGCGCGACACCGGGCCCGGCCTACTCCACGACCGCCTTCCAGACGGCGCTGAACGACGCCGCGGCCTGGGGCTCGGCCTCGGGAGGCCAGGGCACGGTGTACGTGCCGGCCGGCGTCTACACCCTCGGCACCCTCTACCTGCGGAGCAACCTGGCCCTCTATCTGGCGCCGGGAGCGGTCCTCCGCTACACCGGGGAACGCGAAGAGAACGACGTCCACTGGCACAAGGCCTCGCAGAACCGCGACGTCTCGTGGTTCATCTCGACCAGGTACTCCTCGTCCAACATCTCGATCTCCGGCCGCGGGATCATCGACGGCAACGGACGCGCATCGCTCCAGCCCGACAACATCGGCGTCAACCTGCTGGTGCCCATCTACACCGACGACTTCTCGGTCGACGGCATCACCTTCCGGGAGTCGAGCAGCTGGGCGATCATGCCGACCCGCTCGACCGACCTGCAGTTCCGCAACCTGAAGATCTTCAACCGCTTCGACATGGGTGAGAACGACGGCATCGACGTGATGGAGTCCACGGGCGTCTACGTCAAGCACGCGATCGGCATCGGCCTCGACGACCCCTTCAGCACCAAGACCTGGGCGAACCACATCGATCTGTTCCAGAACGTCCCCGGCGACCCGCGGCCGCTCGGGACCGTCACCTTCGAGGATCTCGTCAGCTGGACGTACTGCTACGGCGTGAAGGTCGGCCAGGGCGTCCTGCAGCCGCAGAGCGACGTCACCTTCAAGCAGGTGGTCGTCTACGCGGCGTCCATCGGCATCGGCATCCACCACAAGTACGGCGCGGCCGCCGCGACGCGGGTGCGCTTCCAGGACTTCGACATCGAGAGCATCCCGACCAGCAACGACGGCAACCGCACCTGGCTGGCGCTCTGGACGGGCTCCGGCACGGAGGGCATCGGCCCCGTCACGGGCGTCACCGTGCAGGATGTCCGGGTGCGGGATGCCGGCACGACGCCCGGCCGCATCACCGGGGTCCCCGGTGCGCCGATCACCGGCGTCGACTTCCTCCGCGTGCGCATGCCGGGGGCGTCGGCCAACGCCCAGACGCTCGCCCAGCTGAACGTGACGAACGTCAGCGACGCCTCGGGGATCACGGTCACGCCGTGATCCCGCCCGGCGGCCATTCACCGGACAATCAGTGGCCTCGCACCCGTTCCGACTAACATGCAGGTAGTCGACGAGCCGGAAGCGGGAGACTGTGGGCATTCTGGACAACTTCGAGCGGGGGCTCGAGCGCGCCGTCAATGGCGCGTTCGCGAAGACCTTCCGCTCCGGGCTGCAGCCGGTCGAGCTCACCAGCGCGCTGCGCAAGGAGCTCGACACCAAGGCCGCCGTCGTGGCGCGCGACCGGGTGCTCGCGCCCAACCGCTTCGTGCTGCGGATGTCGCCCGCCGACTACAAGCGGATGCGCGCCATGGGCGCCGCTCTCACCGACGAGCTCGTGAGCTTCGTCCAGAAGCACGCCACCAGCCAGCACTACGCGTTCGCGGGCGGCATCTCCATCGATCTGCAGGAGGACCCCGACATCACGGTCGGCATGCTCCAGGTCGACTCCGAGAACGTGAAGGGCGACGTCGCCTGGACGCCGGTGCTCGACATCGACGGCCGCCACTACCCGCTCACCAAGGCCCGCACGGTCGTCGGCCGCGGCAGCGACGCCGACATCACCGTGGATGACACCGGCACCTCCCGCCGGCACGTCATGATCACGTGGGACGGCCGCAACGCCCAGGTCGAGGACCTCGGCTCCACCAACGGCTCGAAGCTCAACGGCGAGCCGGTCAAGAAGGCGATCCTCGAGCCCGACTCCGTCGTCACGATCGGCCGGACCCGCATCGTGTTCCGCGTGCTGCCGCAGGCGGCCCCGGCCGGTGGGCGCGCGGGAGGCGACGACGCCACCCGCAGGCACGACATGGGCAATTTCTGGGGAGCGTCGTGAACCCCAGCGAGCTCACCCTCCTCGTCCTCAGGTTCGGCTTCCTGCTGCTCCTGTGGCTGTTCGTCTTCGGCATCTGTCTCTTATACACATCT
>NZ_JBPGXM010000038.1:0-27368 GCF_056755495.1 Leifsonia sp. KNZ12-8B | reverse complement strand
CTCCACCTGGGGAGGTTCGCGGCGGCCTACCGCGCCGCCTTCGGGGAGCACCCGTCGGAGACGCTGCGGTCGGTCGGGGGGCGCCGGGGCACCGCGGGGGGCCCCCCCCCCCCCCCCCCCCCGGCGGGGGGGCGCCCGCCCGCCGCACGCGGGGCGCCGCCGACCTCTGGCGCGCCGTCCCCTGGACCCTGCCCGCCCTCCTGCTGATCTTCGGCATCGTGCTGTTCCCGGCCGGCTACATGATCTACAACTCCACCCGGCGCATCTCCGTCGCCGGGGTGGACCACGGGTCGGTCGGACTGCAGAACTACCTGACCGTGCTGTCCCGCCCGGAACTCCCGGGCATCCTGCTCAACTCGCTGGTCTGGGTCGTCTCCGTCGTGGTGATCACCGTTGTGATCTCGTTGGCGCTGGCGCAGTTCCTGGACAAGGCGTTCCCCGGCCGGCGCTGGGTCCGGATGGCGATCCTGATCCCGTGGGCGGCCAGCGTGGTCATGACCACGACCGTGTTCGTCTACGGCCTCGACCCGTTCTACGGCATCATCAACCGGTTCCTGGTCGACATCCACCTGATCGCGCAGCCGTTCGGCTTCACCAGAGAGCCGCTCCCCGCCTTCCTCTCGTCGATCGGCATCGCCGCGTTCGTCTCGCTGCCGTTCACGACGTACACGCTGCTCGCCGGCCTCGCGGGCATCCCGAGCGACATGATGGAGGCCGCCCGCGTCGACGGCGCCGGTCCCGCCCGCGCGTACTTCAGCGTCACGCTGCCGAACCTGCGCCCGGCGATCGCGCTGGCCAGCCTCATCAACATCATCAACGTGTTCAACTCGCTGCCGATCCTCAAGCTGATGACGGGCTCGATTCCCGGCTACAAGGCCGACACGACGACCACCTACGTCTTCAAACTGCTGCAGAACGAGCAGCGCATCGACCTGTCGAGCGCGCTCAGCGTGATCAACTTCCTGATCGTGCTGCTGGTCGTCGCGCTCTACCTCTGGATCGTCAAGCCGATGAAGGAGGTCTCGTGACCGCGCCCGCCCCCTCCCTCGTCGCTCCCGTGCAGCCGGTGGGGCGGCGCCGTCGCCCCGGCGGGTCCGGATTCAGCTGGCGCATCGCCGGGCGGATGCTCGCCGGTCTCCTGATCGCCGTCGTCTTCGTCGCCCCGTACGTCATCATGCTGGTCGGCTCGTTCAAGAGCCGGGACAACATCCTCGCCGTGCCGCCGACGTACCTGCCGACCGAGTGGCACCCCGAGAACTACCTCACGATGTGGTCGACGCCCGAGACGCCGCTACCGCTCAACCTCATCTCGACCATCGTGATCGCCGTGTGCGCGACGGCCCTCGTGCTCGTCGTGTGCGTCCCGGCCGCGTACTACACCGCCCGCTTCCGGTTCCCCGGGCGAGGCATCTTCCTCTTCCTCGTCGTGGTCACGCAGATGCTCCAGCCGACGGTGCTCGCCACCGGCCTCTTCAAAGAGATGGTGGCGCTCGGCATCAACGACACGTGGCTGGCGATGATCCTCATCAACGCCGCCTTCAACCTGGCGTTCGCCGTGTGGATCATGCACACGTTCTTCGCCGGCGTCCCGAAGGAGGTTGACGAGGCGGCGCAGCTCGACGGCGCAGGCAAGTGGACCGTGCTGTTCCGGGTGCAGCTGCCGCTGGTGTGGCCGGGGATCGTGACGGCCATCATCTACACGTTCGTGGCCTCCTGGAACGAGTTCGCGGCGAGCCTGGTGATCCTCTCGACGGACGCGAACCAGCCGCTGTCGGTCGCGCTGACCAAGTTCGTCGGGCAGTACGACGCGGCCTGGCAGTACGTGTTCGCGGTGTCGGTCGTCGCGGTGATCCCGGTCGTCGTGCTGTTCATGCTGATCGAGAAGCGGCTGGTCGGCGGACTGACCGCGGGGAGCGTCAAGTAGCCGCTCCGGGGGTACCATCCTCAGACGAGATGACTGCTGGTTCCACGAGAGCGGCCCCCGGAGCGCCGACCCTGCCCACCCTTCCGGCGACGGGGATCTCGCACCTGCGTCTGCTCGGCCGCGACGTCCCCTGGTGGCTGGCGATCCTCGGCGTGTACGCGGCCTCCCGCGTGCTCACGACGATGCTGATGCTCTCGCTGTACGTCGCGTCGACCATCGGGGGCTGGGAGTCGGCCGACGAGCGTTCGACGCCGGGCTTCTTCGGCTTCTCGAGCATCTGGGACGGCTGGTACTACGGCCGGATCGCCGATGTCGGCTACCCGGCCTCGCTCCCCACCGACGGCGCCGGCAACGTGGAGCAGAACCCGTGGGCCTTCCTCCCGCTCTACCCCCTGCTTGTGCGCGGGCTGATGACCGTCACCGGGTTGCCGTTCCCTGTGGCCGCGGTCGCTCTCGCCACGCTCGCCGGCGCCGGCGCCGCCCTCGTCCTGTACCGCGTGGTGGCCGTCAGGGCCGGGGCGCTCAGCGGCCTCTGGGCGACCGCGTTCTTCTGCTTCGGCCCGCTGTCGTTCGTGCTGCAGCTGGCGTACGCCGAGAGCCTGTTCTTCCTGCTGATGTTCGCGGCGCTGCTCGCCATGATCACCCGGCGGTACACCGCCATCATCCCGTTCGGCGTCGCCGCGGCCTTCACCAAACCGGGGGAGCTCGCCATCCCGCTCGCGCTGGGCATCGTGTTCCTCGTGCGGCTGGTCAGGGCCCGCCGCGGCGTCGAGACCTTCCGCCGCGCGGAGCGCTGGTCGATGGTCGCCGCCGGCCTCGTGACGGCGGCGGCGGGCCTGGCCTGGCCGTTCATCGCCCAGGCCGTCACCGGCTCGCCGGGCGCCTACGTGGAGACCGAGCTGGCATGGTGGACCGGCTTCATCGGCCGGGTGGCGTTCGTCCCGCTGACGCCGTGGTTCCTGTTCACCTGGCGCTACGCCAGCTTCGCCGGCGCGATGCTGGTCATCGCCGCGATCGCGGGCTACGTCTGGCTGCTGCGCCGAC
Organism: Leifsonia sp. KNZ12-8B; assembly: GCF_056755495.1. Taxonomy (NCBI): domain Bacteria; kingdom Bacillati; phylum Actinomycetota; class Actinomycetes; order Micrococcales; family Microbacteriaceae; genus Leifsonia; species Leifsonia sp. KNZ12-8B. The sequence continues at coordinate 24,400 of NZ_JBPGXM010000038.1, read as the reverse complement.
CGACGGTGAAGGCGCTCGGCACCGAGATCATCGCCTACGCCGCCAGCTACGCGCTGTACCTCTTCGCGGTGTTCCTGCCGCAGCAGAGCCTCTTCCGCCTGCTCATCCCGCTCGCGCCGCTGGCCGGGGCGCGCGGGCTGACGCACTCGCCGCGAGCGCGCACGATCGTGCTGGCGGTGGGGATCGTGCTGCAGCCGGTGGCGCTCATCCTGCTGTGGTTCATCGGCTATCCCTGACGGTCAGGCCGCGAGGGAACGCACGTAGGCGGCGAGCTCGCCGCGATTGGCCGTGCCGGTCTTGCGCATGATCCGGTGCAGGTGGCTTTCGACCGTCCGCACGCTCAGGACCAGCCGGGAGGCGATCTGCGGGTTGCTGAGGCCGCCAGCGACCAGGCGGGAGATCTCGCGCTCGCGGCCGGTGAGGTTCACCGCCGTCGCGTTGAAGCGGGTGGCGTCGAACGCGCGGCGGGGGAGCCGCGCGATGAAGGCCTCGCGCTCGGCGTCGACCTGCGCGGCCTCCTCCGGCTCGCCGAGCGCGCGCAGGCGCTCCGCCGCCAGACGGTAGGCGACGACGCCGAGACCCGACCGGCCGGTGGCCTGGAGCCGGGGCACGACCGCGCGCATGGCCTCCGGTGCGCCGTCGTCCCGAGCCTGGAGGAAGGCGAAGTGGGCGCTCAGGTGCTCGGCCTGCATGCCGGCCAGCCACTCCTCGGCGAGGTCGGCGAGGGTCCCGTCCGGCGAGACCTCGATGGCGTTGAGCAACGACCAGACGGCCCAGAGCTCGACGCCGTCGCGATGCATGTCGTCGGCGTGCGCGGCCAGGGTGTGCGCGGCCTCGGTCATGCGTCCGCGATACGCGAGCAGCTGGGCGGAGCTCCACGCCGCCGCGACACGACCCATCACCGACGCGGGCGCGGCGGAGGCGGCGATGCGGGCCTGCCGCTGCTCGCCGGAGGCCGCGTCGCCACGGCGCACGGCGGCGAGCGTGGCGAGCGCCAGGATGCCGAGCTCGTCGGAGCGGTCCAGCGATCCGGCCTCCCCGAGCGCGAGGATGCGTGAGAGCGACTCGTCGGCGGCGGCGTACTGCCCGGCGATCACCTGGCAGAGGCCGCTGACGAAGCCGTGCGCGCGGATGGCCGCCGCGTCGAGGTCGGACCAGGCGGACCGGAGCCCGCGTGCGGCGTGCGCCGACGCCTCGGCGTGCCGGCCATCGGCGAGGAGGACGAAGCTGCGCAGTGCGACGAGGCGCTGATCGACGGGGAGGGGCAGACCCTCCCGCTCGTCCAGACAGGCGCGGGCGTCCGCGAGGCGTCCGCGCGCGACCAGCACTGTCTCTTATACACATCTAAAAAAAAAAGGGGGGGGGGGGGGGGGGGGGGGGTGGGGGGGGGGGGGGCCCCCCCCCCCGCGGGCCCCCCGCCGGGGGGGGGCGCCGCCGGGCCCCCCCCCCGCGACCAGCACGCGGACGCGAGCCTCGAGCACGGCGGCCGTGACCTCGTCCGGCATCCCGTCGGCCAGGGCGAGCCGCTCGTCGGCATCGTCGGGGACTCCCCGGAGCTCCACCTCGAGGGCGACGGCCGCGGCCTCTGCGATGGCCCCGTGCTCGCCCAGGTCGAGTGCGGCGTGCCGCAGCTCGGCCACCGCGGTGTCGAGCGGGGCTCCCTGCTCCACCCGCCAGCGGGCGTGCAGCGCGGCGAGGCGGGCGCGGTCGGCCGGCTCACCTCCCACGCCGAGGGCGTCGGAGAAGGCGGTCCCGAGGAGGTCGGCTCCGGCGCCGTCCGCGAACAGCGTCAGGATGCGCGCGACACCGGTCGTCGCGTCGGGCGTGCGGTTCCACTGCGCCTCGGCGGCCGCGCGGGCCTCCGCGGCGCGCGAGTGGACGAGGTGCACGAGCAGCGCCTGGTCGTCGGCCGTCCGCTGCATGGCGGAGGCGGCCTGGGGCCGCTCGACCGCCGGCCCCAGGCCGCCGTCGAGCAGCCGGCGGACGGCCTCCGGAGCGGTCGCGCGGCAGTGGGCGGCGAGCAGCGGGGGCATGAGGGTCGCGATCCGGCGCTCGCCGATCCCGGCGATGCGGACGACGCCCCGCGCCTCCAGACGCCCGATGGATGCGGCGCCGCGCAGGGCGACGATCGTCTCGAGGTCGGCCGTGCCGAGCAGCGCGACGACCTCGGCCGTGGCGCGGTCGTCCTGGTCGATCCCGTCGAGGAGGCGCTCGGCCAGCCCCGTCAGCGATGCGCCGCCCAGGCCGGCGGGCGCGACCCAGGAGCCGTCGCGGTTGATGAGGCGGCCTTCGCGCCTGCCCGCTTCGACGAGTGCGACGGCGACGCCCACGACGCCCCCGGACTCCGCGAAGAGCCGGCTCATGGTGCGCGGCTCCACCGGGCCTTCCAGGCGGTCGGAGATCGCGGCGCCCAGCTCGTCGAGCCGGAGCGGGGAGAGCTCGACCGTGAAGGAGGCGCGGCCGGTGGTGCGGGCGCGGGGTCCGCGCGACGAGCGGACGACCGGAACGCCCACCAGGTGCGCGGCAGCCTCGATCGCGCCCGCCGAGAAGTCGTCGAGCAGGTCGGCGTCATCGACGACGATCACGCCGCGCACCCGGTTGAACGCGGAGGCGATGGCGTCGACGGCCGCCTGCAGCGGCGGAGACGACCGGCGGTCGGCGGCGCTGCCCCCGTAGCCGGCGAGCTGCACGGCGGCCAGCGGCATGGCGGTGAGGGAGGGGAGCCCGTCGATGCGGACGACGGCGTGGTTCGAGCGGGTGAGCGCGGCGGCGATCGCGTCGAGGACGGTCGAGCGGCCGCTGGAGCGCGAGCCGATGACGTCGAGATCCACGCCGGAGGCGAGGACCTCCTCGGCCAGGGAGAGGGCGGATGCGCGCCCGGCGAGGGCGGCGGAGGGACGAACGGGTCTGATGTCGGGCATGCCAGTCACTTGCTTGGGGTCGGGATGGTTTTCACTAGAATGTCAGATTGAAGTGCGATACTCAAAACACCGAGTTCCCACACCGATCGAGGACCCGATGATCACCTCCACCCCGTCGCACACGCCCGCTCACCCCCTCCCGTCCCGTGCACACGGGCCGCGTCTGACGCGGCGGCAGGCCGAGCGGCTCCAGCGCCGTTGCGGGGGAGTGTCCGCCGCCGCGACCACCGTGCTCGGGGCTCTTCCGTCGGACGGCGCGGTGTCCGACCGCGCCGTCGACGTCGCCTTCGCCGACGCTGCGCGCGCCGTGGCCGAGCGGATGTCCGCGCGGCGCGCACAGGCGTGGCGGGCGCTGAGCCGGAGGCTCGCCCGCGTCTCGGTTCTCACCGCGCCGCTTCGCGAGCTGCTGCGGCGCGACGAGCCGGAGGCCGACGCGATGCTCGACGAGCTGATCGCGCTGGGCTGGGCGGAGGAGGCCGAGCGGCTCGGGGAGCCCGTCGTGCTCGTCGCGGCGATCGCCCCCGCCGCGACAGCGCCGCAGGGTGACGCGCAGGAACCGGAGGACGACGGCTGGGTCGCCGCCGTCCGCGCCGAGTACGCCCGCATCGGCGCCGACCACGAGCTCGCCGCCGACCTGGCCGAGGCCGCAGACCACGCGGAGCTGCGGGCCCACCTCCGCCGGCGCTACCCCGAGCTGCTCCGCGATCCGCGCCGGCTCGCCGGGCTGCTCGCCGCCCTTCCCGCGGGCGACCTCTGCGGCGACCCGTGGCTCGTCGTCGTCGAGCGCCTCTGCGCGGAGGCGACCGGGTCGCCCGTGGCGCCGCGGCGCGTGCGTCGGCCCGTCGCCGCGATGCCGCCGCTGGAGCGCTGCTGGCTGCAGGCGGGCCGCATCCGGCTCGAGATGGCGGACGGCTCCTTCACGAAGGCGGTCGCCGAGGCGAAGTCGCTCAGCCGCCTGCTCGAACAGGCCGACGCCCCCGACGATGAAGCGGCCGAGCTCTGGCTGCAGAGCGCGGTCCCGCTCGTCCACACCGGGGATCACGCCGGAGCGGCGCTCCGGCTGCGCGGGGCCGCCGCCCTCGCCATCGTCGGCGACCGGCCGCACGTCGAAGCGCAGGCCACCGGCCTGCTGGCGCTCAGCGCCGCCCTGCGCGGCGACCTCGCCCAGGCCGCCCAGGCGCTCGTCGCGATGCCGGCCGAGGCCGACGAGCCGTGGCTCGTCCCCGCCCGGCTGGCGCGGGCACTGGTCCATGTGGAGGCGGGGCTGGCCGGTCAGGCGGCCGACGTCCTGGCCGAGGTCGATGCGGCCGGTCCCGGCGCCTTCTGGGCGATCCGTGCCGCGATCGGCGCGAGGGTCGCGCTGCTGCGCTCGATCGACGGGAACGGCACGGCCGACTCGTCGGCTCCCGGCCGGGCGCTCGACGGCATCGGACTGGCGGAGCAGCTGCACACCGGCACCAGTGCCAGCAACCACGACCGCGGCCTTCTCGCGGCGGCCGTCGCACTGCTGGAGCTGGCCGTCGGCCGCCCGGCCTTCGCACGCGCCGCCCTCGGCGCGTTCGACGACGGGCGGGAGACCACCGCCTGCGCTCGCGCGCTCACCGACCTCGCCGAGGGGCGAGCGGACGACGCGGCCGCGGTCGTCGCACGGCTCGACGCGCGGCGCCTCCAGCCCGTCACCATCGTGGAGACAGCGGCCCTGCGCGTCCTCACGGAGACCGATGAAGAGGCCAGGAAGGCCGCGCTCGGACGCGTGATCGCCATCGCCGGCCGCTGCGGGCTCTCCCGGCGAGCGGAGCAGATCCTCCGGATGGGGTCGCGGTGAGCGTCGACGCGCGCGCCCGTCGGTCCGGCGACCGCCGGGCGGCGAATCTGCGACGCAGCCGTCGCCTGGTGCTCGCGTGGCTCGGCGCGCTCGTCCTCGCGGTCCTCGCCGCAGCGGGTTGGGTGGGGGTGCGTCTCGCACTCTCGGTCGGCGAGCTCTCGGCCGTGCAGTCCGACGCGACGCGAACCCTGTCCGCGCTGACGGCGAGCACCGGGTCCGTGTCGAAGGATGACGCGGGTGCCGCCGCCGCGGGGGTCCACCGGCTCGACAGCCGGCTCCGCTCCGCGGGGTCGTACATCGGCGATCCGCTGTGGCAGGCGGCCGAGGGGGTCCCGGTACTGGGCGAGAACCTCCGCTCCTACCGGCACACCGTCGAGGGGCTCACCACGGCGGTGCACGGCGGCCTCGTCCCCCTGGTCCCGGCGCTCTCCGGGCTGCCGGGCGCCGTCTCCCTCTCGGAGGGCCGGGTCGATCTCGCGCGAGTCGCTGCGGCGTCGGACGACCTCCGCGGTGCCGCTCGCGCCCTCGACGACGCGGACCGCTCGCTGGCCGAGGCCGACGCTCCCGGGGTGGTGCCGCTGCTCGCGGACCGCTCCCGGCAGGCGCGAGAGCTGCTGGCGCCGCTTCGGCAGACGGTCGGGTCGCTCTCTGTCGCGGCGGCCGTCCTCCCGCAGGCCCTGGGCGACGAGGGTGACCGCCACTACGGCCTCCTGCTGAACAACAACGCCGAGCTGCGCGCGAGCGGCGGGATCGCCGGCGCGATGTCGGAGCTCACCGCGAGCGGCGGCCGGGTCGAACTCGGCAGGCAGCTCACCCCGTCGGACGTGAACCGGCCGGACGAGCCGCTGCCGGTGACCGACCAGGAGCGCGCCCTGTTCGGCGACCTCCCCGGACGCTACATCCAGGACGTGAACCTCACCCCCGACTTCGCCCGCTCGGGCGAGCTCGCCGCCGGGATGTGGGAGCGCGCCCTCGGTCAGCGGCTCGACGGCGTGGTCTCGGTCGACGCCGCGACGGTCGCCGACCTGCTGAGGGTGACCGGCCCGGTCTCCGTCGGAGGCCGCGAGCTGACCGCGCAGAACGCCACGCAGGAGCTCCTGCGGGAGGTGTACCTCCGGCTCCCGGAACCGGCCGACCAGGACGCGTTCTTCGCCGAGGTGACGCGCGCCGTCTTCGATCGACTGTTCCACGGCGGTGTCGATGCACGCGCCCTGCTGACCGCTCTGGATCACGCGGCGGAGCAGGGCCGGATCTCGGTCTGGTTCGCCGAGCCGTCCCTCCAGCGCGCGGTCACCGGGACCGCCGTCGCGGGCCCGCTAGCCCGCGTGCAGCCGCGCGGCACCCCCATCGGGATGTTCCTCGCCGACGCGACCGGCGCCAAACTCGGCTACGACGTGGAGGCACGGGTCACCGCGGCCTCCTGCCTGCCCGCCGGCGCGCGCGGTCCCCGCACGATCACGGTGACCGCCACCCTGCGCTCCACGGCGCCCGCGGACATCGCCGCGGCGCCCTGGTACGTCACCGGCGCCGGCGTCACCGACACGCCGGTCGGCTCCGTCCGCACGCACCTCCTCCTGGTCGGCGCGGAGGGGCTGCGGCTGCAGTCGGTCGAGCAGGACGGCACAGCGGCCGGGGTCGCCCCGACGGTGCTCTCCGGCCGCGACGTGGGCCAGGTCGCCACCGAACTCGCGCCCGGCGCCTCCACGACCGTACGCGCCGTGTTCGCGGTGCTGCCGGGAGCCGACGTGTCCCTCGACGGGCTCGTCACCACCCCGATGGCACGACCGGTCATCAGCACCATCGGCGGCTGCGGTTGACGCCCTGTCCCTTCTCTTCTTCTCTCCTCCTGCTCACGCACACGAAAGGCAACACCACGATGCGAAACCTCCTCCTGGCCGGCGCTGTCGCCCTGGCCCTCCTGGTCGCCCCGGCCACTGCCGCCAGCGCCGAGACGCCGGGCGGCTACGTCCCGGCCGACGGCATCCACGGCACGCTCGATCGCACCGTGGTCGCTCCCGGCGAGACCATCACCTACACCGCCCCGGGCGGGAGGTTCGCCGCTGAGCAGGAGGTGACGGCCCTGGCCAGCGGCACGAGCGGCGCCTCCATCACCCTCGCCTCCACCGTGAGCGACCGCACGTGGACGATGACGGCGAAGCCGGACGGCTCGCTGACCTTCACGATGCGCATGCCGGCGGACGGCCGCGGCGACTACTCCCTGCGGGTGGCCGGCAGCAGCGGGACGCCCGCCGACACATTCACGATCACCGTCGTCCCGGTCGACGCGTCCGACACGTCCTCGGGCTCCGCCTCGGGCGGCGGCGGCCTGGCGTCGACCGGATCGACCGTGGCCGTCTACGCCATCAGCGGCGTGGCGCTCCTGCTCGTGCTCGCGGGCATCGTCCTGCTGATCGTGCGCCGGCGGCGGAGCACGCCGGATCGGTCGGCATGACGGCCCGGTCGACGCCGCCTGTCACCCCCGTCGGCGCCACCGCGCTCGGCGATCCGTTCGGCGCTGTCGGAGCCGCCGGCTCCATCGCGCGCGTGCTCGTCGTGTGCACCGGGAACATCTGCCGGTCCCCGGTGACGGAGCGTCTGCTGGCCCATCGCCTCCGGACGGCCGGTATCGACGGCGTGCACGTCGAGAGCGCGGGGCTCCGGGCCCTCGCCGGGCGCGACATGGAGCCGGAGGGCCGGGAGCTGCTCGGGCGCCACGGCGCCGACGCAGCCGGCTTCGTCAGCCGCAGCATCCGCGAGGTCGACCTCGCCGGGATCGACCTGGTGCTGACGGCGACGGAGGCGCAGCGTCGGCGGATCGTCGCGACGGAGCCGACGGCGCCGGCGCGCGTGCGCACCCTCGGCAGCTTCGTCGGTGGCGGCGACCTGGTGGACCCGTTCGGTGCCCCGGCGAGGGTCTGGCTGGAGCTGGAGCGGCAGCTCCTGCCGGCGGTCCACGCCGCCGCGGACTGGGTCGGACGCAACCGATGACGCGCGTCGAGCCGTACCTCGCCGACCGCGGAGCGGCACGCCGCAACGCGCCGGCCATCGCGATCCGGCTGCTTCCGCTGACCGACACGCTGGCCGTCGTCTCCAGCCTGCTGATCGCCCACCTGGCGCGCTTCGGCGCCGCCAACGGGCACGACTTCGTGATCGACCGCTTCCGCGTCGACTACACCGTCATCACCTGCGTCATCGCCGTGGTCTGGGCCGCTGCGCTGTACCTGCTGCGCCCGCGCGACGCCTTCGCCTTCGGCCGCAGCGCCGAGGACCGGCGGTCAGCGCTCCGCGCGAGCGGCGCGGTCTTCACCGGCTGCGCCTTCCTCACCATGCTGTTCCAGCTCGAACCGTCGCGGGCATTCCTGCTCTACGCGTTCCCCGCCGGAACCCTCGTCGTGCTCGCGTCGCGGTGGGCCTGGCGCCGCTGGGTGCGCCTCTCCGTCGCCGGGTCGCCGCGGCCCGCGCTCGCCATCGGGACGCCGGAGGAGGTGCAGCGCATCGAGCGCACGCTGCTCGCCGACCCGCGCCAGGGCCTCCGCGTCGTCGCCCGGACCACCGGTGACGGCTCGGGTGCGGAGACGGACTGCGACGAGGAGTGGCTCGCCGCGGTCCGCGAGACCGCCAGGCTGCACGAGGTCGAGGCGGTCGTCGTCGGCTCCCTGCCGAGGCGCGGCGCGCACCCCTCCGCCGCCTCGCAGGGCGTCGGCCTGCGCCGGCTGGCGTGGGAGCTGGAGCCCGAGGGCGTCCAGCTGCTGCTCGCCCCGGGCCTCGAGAGCGTCACGCCGTCGCGCATCGACGTGCTGCACTTCGACGAGTCGCCCGTGCTCCTCGTCCGGCAGCCCTCATACGCCGGCGGGAAGTACGTCGGCAAGCGCGTGCTCGACATCGTCGTCGCGCTGCTGGGCCTCGTCGTGACGGCGCCGCTCGTCCTGCTGGCCGCACTCGCGATCCGCCGGGAGGACGGCGGAGCCGCCTTCTTCCGCCAGCAGCGCGTCGGGGTGGACGGCCGGCTCTTCACCATCCTCAAGCTGCGCTCGATGCGCGAGGACGCGGACACGTCGCTGCACCGCCTGTCCGCTCTCAATGAGGCGGACGGCCCGTTGTTCAAGCTGCGCGCGGACCCGCGGGTGACGCGTGTCGGCGGGTTCCTGCGGCGGTACTCGATCGACGAGCTGCCGCAGCTGTGGAACGTGCTCCGCGGCGACATGAGCATCGTGGGGCCGCGGCCTCCGCTGCCGCGCGAGACGGAGTGCTACGAGGACCGCGCCCGGCGCCGCCTCCTGGTGAAGCCCGGCCTGACCGGGCCGTGGCAGGTGAGCGGACGGTCCGACCTCGGCTGGGAGGAGGGTCTGCTCCTCGACCTCTCCTACGTCGAGAACTGGTCGGTCTGCGGCGATCTCCGCATCCTCGCCAGGACGGTCCGCGCCGTGCTCTCCCGAACGGGGGCCTACTGATGCCGGGCCTCCTGCTCACCGTCGACGAGACCGGAACGCGGATCGGCGGCCACGCCCTGTTCCGCGGTGACGACGCCGAGCTCGTCGCGTCGCTGCGCGCCCTGATCGCCGACGACGCGCCGAGGCTCGTCGTCACACCCAATGTCGATCAGGTGCTGCGTGCCGCGAACGACCCGGCCGCGGCACGCGCCTTCTCGGACGCGTCGCTGCTGCTGGCCGACGGCGCACCGCTGGTCGCCCTCGCGCGCGCCCTCGGCGACCGCTCGCTCCGCCGCCACACGGGCGCCGACCTGCTCGAGCGGCTGACCGGCGAAGCCGGCCGCTGCGGGTGGCGGGTCGCGATCGTCGGCGGTCGGCCGGAGGTCGCCCGCGCCGCGGCGCGGCGCTTGAGCGAGCTGCATCCAGCCGCGGAGGTCCACGCCGTCGAGACGCCCGAGCTGCGGTCGGCGGACGACCCCGCAGGCGCGCCGACCGTGGAACGGCTGCGCAGCCTCCACCCGGACATCGTCTTCCTCTGCCTCGGCTTCCCGCTGCAGGAGTCCTGGTGGGCGCACTGGCGCGATCGGCTGCCCGCCGCCGTGTACATCGGCGCGGGCGCGGCGGTCGACTTCGCCGCCGGCGTCCGGTCGCGGGCGCCGCTGCCCGTGCAGCGCCTCGGCCTGGAATGGTGCTGGCGGCTCGCGCAGGAGCCGCGCCGCCTCGCGCACCGCTACCTGGTCCGCGGGCCGCGCTTCCTCGCCGTGGCCGCGCGATCGCTGCGCCACGGCCGCCGGGCCGCCGCGGTGGGGCCGCGCGTGCTCCACGCTCTCGACTCGATGGCCCAGGGAGGGGCGCAGCAGGTCGTCCTCGACCTCGCCGCCTGGTCGGCGTCCTCCGGCGTACCGACCGCGATCGTCGCGGCCGACGGCCCGCGCGCGGCGGAGGTGCCCGCCTCCATCGGCTTCGAGCGCGCGCCGCACGGGTCGCTCGGCGCGTACCTCGTGGCGCTGTTCCGCGCCTGCCGGCGCTTCCGGCCGACCGTGCTCCACGCCCATCAGCGCCGCGAAGCGCTCGCGTGCCTGCTCGTGGGCCGGGTGCTGCGCATCCCCGTCGTGGAGCACGCGCACACCGTGCTGCCCGATACACGCCTGCGCGCCCTGTCGTTCCGTACCCGGCGCGTGTTCTCGGTCGGGCCCGCGGTCACCCGCATGCTGACCGAGACCTTCGGCGTGGCCGAGGAGCGCGTGCACACGATCGGCAACCTCGTCCCTCCCGCCGCCCTGTCGGCCGCGACGCGCGGACATCGGCCTGCGGAGCCCGGCGCGGCTGCCGAGCGAGGCGGCATCGTGCTCGGTGTCGGCCGCCTGGAGGAGCAGAAGGACCCGCTCCGGTTCGTGGACATCGTCGCCGCGGCCGCGGGACGCCTCCAGGGTCGCTGGCTCGGGGAGGGGCCGCTGCGCAGCCAGGCCGAATGGCATGCCCGCACAGCGGGCGCCCCGGTCGAGTTCCGTGGGCGCACCACCGCTGTGATCGCCGAGATGGACCGCGCGGGGGCGCTGCTCCTCACCTCCCGCTGGGAGGGCACCCCGCTCGTCGTGCTCGAGGCGTTCGCCCGTGGGTTGCTCGTGGTCGCCGTGGAGGCGCCGGGTGTGACCGAGCTCGTCGCCGGTCGCGGCGTGCTGCTGCCGGCGGACGTCCCGGCGACCGAGGCCGCTGCCGCCGTCGAGCGGGCGCTCCAGGCGGACACGTCGGCGTTGCGGGAAGCGGCTCGCGACCACGCCCGCCGGTACGCGGACCCGGACGTGGTCTTCCGGCCGGTGCTCGACGTCTACCGCGAACTCACCCCGACGGGAGGGTGACGTGTCCGACCTCCCCACCCCGACGGCGGTGGCGCCCGCCGCCGTCGTGGCGCCTCCGGCGACGCCGACTGAGCGGCCGGGCTTCCGGCCCGACCTCGAGGGGCTGCGCGCGCTGGCCGTCGTGCTGGTCGTCGCCCACCACGCGGCCGGATGGCCGGCGGGCGGCTTCGTCGGCGTCGACGTGTTCTTCGTGCTCTCCGGCTACCTGATCACCCGCGGTCTGCTGCATCAGCAGGAACGGAGCGGACGGGTCGGCCTGGCGCGCTTCTTCGTCCGCCGGGTGGCCCGGCTGCTGCCGGCCGCCATCGTGGTCATGGCCGTGACCGGGGCCGCGTGTCTGGCGCTGTTCTTCCCGATCACGGCGGTGCCGTTGCTGTTCGAAGGTGCTGCGTCGCTGCTCTCCGTCGAGAACTGGGCGCTGATCCGCCAGGGAGCCGACTATCTGGACCCGGCCGGCGCCGTGTCGCCGTTCCAGCATTTCTGGTCGCTCTCGGTCGAGGAGCAGTTCTACGCCGTCTGGCCGTGGGTGCTGGTGCTCGGCTGGGCGGTCGCGCTGCGCATCGGCGGCCGACGCCGGAGCGGCCGGACCGCTCGAAGCGCGGTCGCGCTGTGCGCGGTCCTGGTGGGGTCGGCCTCCCTGGCGCTGTCGGTCGTGCTGACGGCACGCGGGTCGTCCGCCGCGTACTTCCTCCCGCTGACACGGGCGTGGGAGTTCGGTGCCGGCGCCCTGATGGCGGCGGTCGCCGCGGGGTGCGCCGCCCGGCTGAGCCTCGGCCGGCGGCCCGTGCTTGCGGCGGGGCTGCGCGCGGCGGGCGTCGGGATGATCGCCGCCGCGGCGCTCCTCTACTCACCGGCCACGCCGTACCCGGGTTCCGCCGCCGCCCTGCCGGTGCTGGGCGCGACGCTGGTGCTGCTCGCCGGGGAGCCGGGAGGGGTGGCGGGCGCCGGGGGGATGTTCGGCGGCAGGTCTCTCCTCGCGCTGCGACCGGTGCGGTACGTGGGCCGGATCTCGTACTCGCTCTACCTCTGGCACGCGCCGGCGCTCCTCCTGGTCCCGATCGCGGTCCGCGGTGCCGCCGGCGCCGACGACCCGTGGGTGACCGCACTCGCGGTCGCGTTCGCCGGCCTGCTCGCCGCCGCGACGTATCGGTTCATCGAAGAACCGGCGCGGCGCGCGCGGCTCTGGGAACGGCTGCGGTTCGGCCTCCGTTTCGGCGGCGCTCCGCGGTGGACCCGGGCCGCCGGGGTGGGGGTCACCGCCGTCGCGATCATCGCGCTGTCGGTCGTGCAGTGGCGCGGGCCGGTGCCGGAGCCGGGCGGTGCGGCGCCGCTCGCTCGCCCCGAGGCGGTGGCTTCCGGCTCCCAGCTGCAGGACCGGCTGCGGGCGGCCGCGACCGGCACCGACTGGTCCGGGTACGACCGCCAGCTCTCCGGCGGCACGCTCACCGGGGCGGTGGAGCTGGCGTGCATGCGCGACCCGCTCGGCGGCGGCGACGTGAGCGGAGCGCCCTGCGTGGCAGACCGCTCCGCGCCTCGCCAGGCCGTCGTGGTCGGGGACTCCATCGCGATGAGCTGGGTGCCCGCGGTGCGTGCGGCGCTCGGCGAGGGCTGGGGCGTCACCTCCCTCGGGCTGCAGAGCTGTCCGGCGGCGCTCGTCGGCGTGGGCGAGGCGCGGGGGCGGCCGGGCTACGCCGACGCCTGCGAACGCAGCCGCGCTCGCGACCTGGACGCGGTCGCGAGCCTGCGACCGGATCTCGTCGTGCTCGCCAGTGCGGAGAGCGGGCTGCACCGGCTCGTGAGCGGCGCCGCGGGCTCCGCCGCTGCGGCGGAATGGCGCCGCGGGCTCGAGGAGAGCCTCGACCGGCTGGCCGGGTCGCACGCCCGCATCGTGGTGCTGGGCAACCCGCCCGAGACCGTGTCGCCGCTCGACTGCGCGAGCCGCACCTCCACCCCGGTGGACTGCGTGCGCCCGCCGAGCCCGACGTACCTCCTCAAAGCCGAGGCCGAGCGGCAGGCGGTCGCAGCGGCGGCCGCCCGCGGCATCGACGTGCACGGCATCGACCCGCTGTCCTGGTTCTGCGCCGACGGGCTGTGCCCGGTCGGTGACGGGACGCTCATCGCGCGCATCGACCACGGCCATCTGACCGCCGACTACTCGCGCATGCTCGGGGCGCTCCTGCGGCCGGAGCTCACGGAGGGCCCACGGTGACCGGCATCGCCCTCGTCGCGGCCGTGGTCGGCGCCTCCGTGGCGGTGCTGGCGGTGCTGCTCGCTCCGGCCCGTCTGGTGCGCGGGCTCGCGCTCGGCCTCGCCTTCTGCCTCTTCGCCTTCGCGGTCAACGACACGGCCGGGAAGGCCCTGTACCTGCCGACGATGGCGCTCGCGATCCTCCTGCTCGGGCTCGCGGTCGTGCGGAGCAGGACCGGCCCGTCCGACCTCCGTCTGCTCCAGGCCGCGCTGGCGGCGTGGTGGGCACTGCTGCTGATCAGCTCCGTCGTCCTAGACGGCTACTCGCTGCTGGGGCTCCTCGTCTACGGGACCACGGCTCTCCTCGCCGGTCACGTCGCCCTGCGGCTCCACACCGACGCCGTACGACTCTTCGTGCGGATCCTGCTGCTCCTCCTCGCGGCGGAGGTCGTGCTCGCGCTCGCGGAGGCGCTGCTCGACCTGACTCCGGTGTGGGGCTACCGCGGCTCGGCCCGCGACAACCCGTTCCTCGACGGAGACCTGCAGCGTGCGCAGGGGACGTTCGGGCATCCGATCGTGTTCGGCTGGTTCACGGCGGTGGCCACGGTGCTCGTGTGGTGCGACGGCGCACGGCTCTCCACGACCCTTGCGGGCCGCATGCTTCGGCTCGTCATGCTCGGGGCCGCGGCGACGGGACTGCTGCTCTCCGGGACCCGCAGCGCCGTGCTCGCCGCCGTCGCCGGGGTGCTCGTGCACCTCATCACCCGTCCCGGACTCACCCGGTGGGTGCGCAACCTCCTGGTCCTCGCCGGTGCCGGCGTGCTCGCCGTGCTGCTCGGGGCGGGCGGGACCGTGCGCTCGCTCGCCGACGACCTGCTCGACTCGGGCTCGTGGCTGCAGCGGCTCGGCAACCTCCAGGGCGTTCCCGCGCTGCTCGCGCGACCGCCGCTGGAGCTGCTGTTCGGTCAGGGGTGGGGGCGCGATGCCGACCTGTTCGCGCACGGATACCTGACCAGCCGCTTCCACCTCCACGTCGTGGATGACATGTACGTGGAGGCGCTCGGGACCGTCGGCGTCGTCGGGCTCGCGGTGCTGCTGCTGGGCCTCGTGGTGGCGCTGGTCCGCGCCGACCGCGGCGGGCGCGCGGTGATCGTCGTGGTGCTGTCGATGATGTTCTCGTTCGACACGATGGTGTGGCTGTTCACCGGGATCGCATCCACGGTGCTGCTGTCCCTGCCCCGGCTGACGCCTGCGGGCGGCGGCGCGTCAGCGGACCCGGCGGCTGCCCTCACGGCCGAGCCGGAGGACGGCGAGCGGGAGGAGCGTCATCCCGCGGACGACGCGGCGCACGTACAGCCAAGCCGTCCGCGCGTCGGTGCGGCGCACTGAGTCGCGGTTCTTGTAGAGGTCGTCGAGGGAGGGGCGCAGCCAGCGCACGATCAGGCGGGCGCGTTCCGCCCAGGTGGCCTGGCTCAACTGGAGCGCGCGGCGCTCGTGCGGGCGTTCGGAGGACGAGACGAGCCTCCACTCGGCGTCGGCGTCGGCGTCGGTGTCAGCGTCGGCGCTCGGCTCTGCGCCGAGGATCGCACGCCGGATGCCATCGTCTGCGACGCGATCCAGCACCTCGTGGCGCGAGAGGAGGGGGCGGAGCGGGCCCAGCGCGCCCAGCGCTCGTGCGGCATCCACCACGTCGTGGACGTCGATGCGGTCGAGGGCCGCGATCAGCTGCTCCAGCTCGGCCGCGTGCCGGCCGACGCTCACGCTGCGCAGGCCGTGCAGTCCGACCAGGACGGCATGTGCCGCGGGTACGGGGGCGAGCACCTCGGCCCCGTCCACCCGCTGCCGGACGCTGAGGCGCCGTACCCGCTCGTAGACCGTGTCCGAGCCGGGAAGCCCGAGGTAGCGGTGGTGGAGGTCGAGGTCGATCGGCCAGCCGCTCCGGAACAGCGTCACCGCGTGCGAGGGGAACGACCGCTCGTCGCCGTCGCGTGCGCGCAGCCTCCAGCCGACGGCCTCGAGGCGGGTGACGACCCCGGCGAGCGCGTCCGGCGGCAGCAGCACGTCGAGATCGCCGGCCTCGCGGTGAGCCCGCAGGCCGTGCGCGGACGCGACCGCACCCTTCAGCACGATCGGCTCGACGCCCTCCGCGGCGCAGACGTCGGCGACGACGGCGTGAGCCAGGCGCCACGACGCGTCGCGTCCGGCCGGACGGGCCGGGGAGGCCGAGGAAGCGGTCACGCTCGTCGTCAGCGCCGGGCCGAACGCCGGCCGTGCTCGGTGGGCGTCTCGGCCGGCGCCGGGACGGGGGAGGCGGGCCGCTCAACGGTCGGCGTGCGCGTGGCCGCCGTCGCGTACGAGGGGGCCGGGCCGGCGTGGACCGGCACACCGTCCACGATCGGCGCCGGCCCGGTGGGCACGTCGGCGAGGCGGCCGTCGGCGATGGGCTCGTCGCCCCGGTCGTCGCTGGTCTCGCCGTTGTGCGACTCGCCGTGGCTCGGCCCACTCGGGTCGTGGCTAGGGGCGTTCGAGTCGTGGTTTGGGTCGTGGCTCGGCCCGCTCGGGTCGTGGCTCGGCGCGCCGCGGTCGTCGCCCGGCCGCACGGCGCCCCGTGCCTCCTCGTTCTCGCCGGTCGTGCGGCCGTCGGTCAGCGGAGCGGGCGCAGAGTATCCGTAGCCGTATTCGCTGCCGTAGTACCCGTACGACATGGCGTCGGAACCACGGCGCGGCACGCGGTTGAGCACCACGCCGGTGAGGCGGCCTCCCGCCTGTTCGAGGCTCCTGAGCGCCTTGCCGAGCTGATCGACCTTGGTGCGGCGGGTGTCGACCACCAGGAGCACGCCGTCGACCGACCGGGACAGCACGGCGGCATCCGTCACCGGGAGCAGGGGAGGGGCGTCCACGATGACCAGCGCCAGCTCCGAGAGGGCGACGAGCAGCTCCCGCATGGTGCGCGAGCCCAGCAGCTCGCTCGGGTTCGGGGGAGTCCGGCCCGCGGCCAGCACGCGCAGGTTCGGCGAGAGGCCCGGATCCTGGAGGACGTCGCGCAGCGCCACCCGGCCGGCGAGCACATCCGAGAGCCCTGCCGTGTCGGGCAGGCCGAAGGTCGTGACCTGGTTCGGCCGGCGCATGTCGGCATCCACCACGACGACAGGCTGTCCCGACCGCGCGATGGTGGTGGCGAGGTTCGAGGCGAGCGTCGACTTGCCTTCGCCCGGGAGGGAGGAGGTGACGAGCAGGACGCGCGGCGGCTCGTCCACATCCACGTACGAGAGATTCGTGCGCAGCTCGCGCAGCGCCTCCATCGTCCCGATCGTGGCGCCCGACACGGGGCCGCGGCCGTCCTCGAGGATGCGCGACCGACGGCTCAGCTCATCGGTGATCGGGATCGTGCCGACGACCGGCACGCCGAACGCCGACTCGATCACCTCCGCCGACCGGACGCCGCGGTCGAGCTGGTGGCGCACGAGGGCGTAGAGCACGGCGAGGAACAGCCCGGCGACGAACGCGATGGCCAGTGTGACCGGGACATCGGGAGAGGAGGGCGCCGCATTCAGCGGGGCGCTCGCGAGCGTCGAGAACCGCGTGACGCTCGCGCCGGCGGTGGCGCCGCCGTCCGCGCCGTCCGGGTTCTCGAGCTGCGTGATCCGGGTGCCCAGCGCGGTGATCCAGGCGTTCGCGATGCGCTGCGCGTCCTCCGGGGTCGCGGCGTCGGCGGTGATGCGGATGATGGCGGTGTCCGTCGGCTGCTGCGCCGAGACCGACGACGCGAGCGAACCGGGGGAGGTCGGAAGCTTCAGCTCCTCGATCACGAGCTTCGCCACCTCGATGGAGGCGGCCTGCTGCACGTATGAGGCCGCGCGGGACTTCGCCAGGGAGTCGCCCGCGTAGGCGGAGTTGAGATCGTCGCCCGCCTGCGACTGCACGAGACCGGCGGCCGTCGAGCTGTAGACGCGGGGCTGAGCGACGGTCCACGCGGCGGCGGCGAGCACGGCCAGCAGGACGAGGCTGAGCATCCCGGCTCCGTAGCGGCGCGTGATGCGCAGGTACTCGCGTAGGCTCAGGGCGCGGGGCTGGTCGGGCTCGCGGTGCGGCATCGGGAGGGGCTCCTTCGGGTGGCACGGGTCGAGTACGCAACTCTGCCAGGGCTTGCGTGTGCCCCATTCGGGGGGGCCGAGGATCGAGGGGACGAGATGACGGAAGGCGCCGGCGCCCGCGTCCGCGTCTCCGACCGGGTGGTCGCCACGCACGACGGCGACCGCATCGTGGTGGTCAATCTCGACACGTCCGACCTCATCGCCCTCGACGGAACCGCCCGCTACCTGTGGGAGACGATCGGCGCCCACGAGCACGGCGCGACGGTGGAGGAGCTGGTGGCCGCGGTGACCGCCGACTTCGGGGTGGACCGCGGAACGGCGCTCGCCGACGTGGAGGCGTTCCTCGGTGCGCTCGCAGAGGCGGGCCTCACCGTTTCCGCAGGATAGTGCTCGGTAGTCTTGCTGCTGCTGCCACCACCACTCCCCAAGGACACCGAATGAGACTCTCTGTGATCGGCTGCGGCTATCTGGGCGCCGTGCACGCCGCCGCGATGGCGGACCTCGGCCACGATGTGGTCGGGATCGACGTGGATGCCGCGAAGGTGCAGGCCCTCGCGGCCGGGCGCCCGCCCTTCCACGAGCCGGGGCTGCCGGAGGTGCTGGAGGCGGGACTCGCTTCCGGCCGGCTGCGCTTCAGCACCGACATGGCCGACGCCGCCGACGCGGACGTGCACTTCATCGCCGTGGGCACGCCGCAGACCGCGGGCAGCGACGCGGCCGACCTGACCTACCTGGAGGCGGCCGTCGCGTCCCTCCTGCCGCACCTCAAGCCCGGCGCGCTCGTGGCAGGCAAGAGCACCGTTCCGGTCGGGACCGCGGAGCAGCTCGCCGACCGCATCGAGGCCGCGGCCGGCGGGGCGGAGCTCGCGTGGAACCCGGAGTTCCTGCGCGAGGGCTTCGCCGTCAAGGACACGCTGCGCCCCGACCGTTTCGTGTACGGCGTGCGCACCCAGCGCGCCGCCGACCTCCTCGACGACGTCTACCGCCAGGCGATCGACGCGGGAACGCCCAGGATCGTCACCGACTACGCCACCGCCGAGCTGGTGAAGACCGCGGCGAACGCGTTCCTCGCCACGAAGATCAGCTTCATCAACGTCATGTCGCAGGTCGCCGACGCGACAGGGGCCGACGTGACCGTGCTCGCGGACGCGATCGGGCACGACGCGCGCATCGGGCGCCGCTTCCTCAACGCGGGCCTCGGCTTCGGCGGCGGCTGCCTGCCGAAGGACATCCGCGCCTTCGCCGCGCGCGGCGAGCAGCTGGGGCTCGGCGACGCGTTCGCGTTCCTGCGCGACGTGGACGCGGTGAACCTGCGCCAGCGCGAGCGGCTCGTGGAGGCGGCGCTCGAGGACCTCGGCGGCTCGGTCGCCGGCGCCCGCATCGCCCTGCTCGGCGTCACCTTCAAGCCGGACTCGGACGACGTGCGCGACTCGCCGGCGCTCGACGTGGCCGAGCGGCTGCACGAGCTGGGCGCCGAGGTCGTCGCGACCGACCCGTACGGCCTCCCGAACGCGCTCCGCCGCTTCCCTGCGCTGGTGACCTCGTCGTCGACCGAGGACGCGCTGCGCGGGGCGGACCTCGTCGTGCTCGCGACCGAGTGGCGCGAGTACCGCGACCTGGACCCGGTCGCAGCGGCCTCCCTCGTGCGGAACGCGCGCGTCATCGACGGGCGGAACGTGCTCGACCCGGCCGCGTGGCGCGCGGCGGGCTGGGCGTACCGGGGGCTCGGCCGGCGCTGACGCGAGCGGGCGCCGGCGCCGGGGGAGGCGCGGGGCTCAGCCGGCCTCGGTGACGGGCTCCGGCCAGGCGACGCCCGGGAGGCGGCGGTACACCGTCCCTGCGGCGTCCCAGTGGGTCGCGAGGTCGGCCAGCCGGCGGCCGAGGTCGTCGAGATCGCGCGCGGCCGTGACATCCTCGGTGTCGGCCGGTGCGGGCGACCAGCCGATCTCCGCGAGGGCGGCGAGACGCGGGAAGACCATCAGCTCGACCTCCTCGATCGTGCTGACGGTCTCGGTCCAGAGCGGCGCCTCCACGCCCAGGATGTGCGCGTCGCCCAGGCCGGGTACGACCCGCGCCGGGTCCCAGCGGTAGGCGCTGCCGAGATCGGTGGGGCGGCCGGTCCAGGCGAGGCCGGGCTGCTCCCCATCGGCGGTGACGATGTCGAGATAGGCGGCGTCCGCAGGCGACATGATGACCGCTCCACCCTGCCGGACGAACGACAGGGCCTCTCCGGCCGAGGTGCCGCGCGGGGTCACGAAGTCCCAGTACTGGCCGACGGTTCCCGGCTCGAGGTCGCCGCTGCGGCCGAGCTCGTGCCAGCCGACGGGCGTCTTGCCCGCGGCCGCCACCTCCCGGGTCGCGAACGCCACGAACCGCAGGTAGTCCTCGTGCGGCGTGGCGAGGCACTCGTCGGCGCCGAGGTGGAGGTACGGGCCGGGGGTCAGGGCCGCCACCTCCCGGACGACGTCGCGCACGAAGCGCTCGGTCGCCTGATCGCCGACGAGGAGGCTGCTGAAGCCCACGTCGGTGCCGGTGTACGGCGCCGGGGCGACGCCGTCGGGGGTGAGCTCCGGGCACGCGACCAGTGCGGCGTTGACGTGGCCGGGCATGTCGAGCTCGGGGACCACGGTGACGTGCCGCTCGGCGGCGTAGGCGACCAGCTCGCGGTACTCGGCCTGCGTGTAGAAGCCGCCGGGGGCGCCTCCCACCGCCGTCCTGCCGCCCACCGCCGTGAGCGCGGGACGCGACAGGATCTCGATGCGCCAGCCCTGGTCGTCGGTCAGGTGCAGGTGCAGGTGGTTGACCTTGAGCAGCACGATCGCGTCGATGAAGCGCTTGACCTCGTCCACGCCGAAGAAGTGCCTGGCCACGTCGAGCATCGCGCCCCGATAGGCGTAACGCGGGTGATCCTCCACCCGGACGGCGGCAACGGAGAGCTCGCCGGAGCAGTCGGCGGGCACCAGCTGGCGCAGGGTCTGCACGCCGCGGAACGCGCCCGCGGCGGTCGCCGCGCCGATGCGCACGCCGCCCGCGTGGACGTCGAGCATGTAGCCCTCCGCTCGATGCGCCTCGCCGACCTCGTCGTCGGCGATGACGATGGCGATGTCGCCGAACGCGGGAGGCTCGGGGACGACGGCCGGACGGCGGCCGCAGTCGGCCGCGAGCTCGGCCGCCAGCAGCTCGGCGACGGACGCGGCGCCCGGCCCCGCCACGCTGATGCGGGCCTCGGCGGAGAGGACGAACGGCGCCCCTGCGGTGTACTCGAACAGCACGGGACGGGGGACGACCACGGGTGCTCCTAACGCGACGAGGGGGAAGCGGCCCGCGCTGCCCCCGCCCGCCCCGGCCGAGTGCGAGTATCGCAGGGGTCCTTACGAAAGGGCAAGGGTTCCGCTCCCACCGCGCTTTGCTATGCTGTGCTGCGTCGCGACTGGCGCTCAGATGGTCACCATCGGGGAGCGACACGGTACCTCGAAACACGGGTGGATTCGGCCGCGCGCCTGGGTCGATACGAACACAGTCCATCCCTGTCCGAAGGAGCCGATCATGTCCGACATCAACCAGACGGCGATCTCCCCGACGTTCACCGCGCCTCTCGCCGAGGTCGACCCGGAGATCGCCGAGGTCCTCCAGCTCGAGCTCGGCCGTCAGCGCGACTACCTCGAGATGATCGCGTCCGAGAACTTCGTTCCGCGCGCCGTGCTCGAGGCGGTCGGCTCGGTGTTGACCAACAAGTACGCCGAAGGCTACCCGGGCCGCCGCTACTACGGCGGCTGCGAGTACGTCGACATCGCCGAGCAGCTGGCGATCGACCGGGCGAAGAGCCTGTTCGGCGCCGAGTACGCGAACGTCCAGCCGCACTCCGGCGCCTCCGCCAACGCGGCAGTGCTGTCCGCGATCGCGACGCCGGGCGACACGATCCTCGGACTCGAGCTCGCCCACGGCGGCCACCTGACCCACGGCATGAAGCTCAACTTCTCGGGCAAGCTCTACAACGCCGTGTCCTACGGCGTCGACCCCGAGTCGTTCCTCGTCGACATGGATGTCGTGCGCGACAAGGCGCGCGAGCACAAGCCGCAGGTCATCATCGCCGGCTGGTCGGCCTACCCGCGTCAGCTCGACTTCGCCGCCTTCCGCGAGATCGCGGACGAGGTCGGTGCGAAGCTCTGGGTCGACATGGCGCACTTCGCCGGCCTGGTCGCCGCGGGCCTCCACCCGAACCCGGTGCCCTTCGCCGACGTGGTCAGCTCGACCGTGCACAAGACGATCGGCGGCCCGCGCTCCGGCTTCATCGTCAGCCGCGACATGGAGCTCGCCAAGAAGCTCAACTCGAACGTCTTCCCCGGCCAGCAGGGCGGCCCGCTCATGCACGTGATCGCCGCCAAGGCGACCGCGTTCAAGCTCGCCGCGACCGACGAGTTCAAGGACCGCCAGGAGCGGACCATCCGCGGCGCGAAGCTCCTCGCCGACCGCCTGACCGCCGACGACTCGCGCGCCGCCGGCGTCGACGTGCTCACGGGCGGGACCGACGTGCACCTGGTGCTCGCGGACCTCCGCACCTCGGAGCTCGACGGCAAGCAGGCCGAGGACGTGCTGCACGAGGTCGGCATCACGGTCAACCGCAACGCGGTGCCGTTCGACCCGCGCCCGCCGATGGTGACCTCCGGCCTCCGCATCGGCACGCCGGCGCTCGCGACCCGCGGCTTCGGCGACACCGAGTTCACCGAGGTCGCCGACATCATCGCGACCGCGCTCAAGCCGGGCGCCGACACCGCGGCGCTGCGCGCCCGCGTCGACGCGCTGACGGCGGCCTTCCCGCTCTACCCGGGGCTGACGCCGTCGGGTCAGGAGGGCTTCCCGGTCGAGCTCCCCTCCTCGATCTGATCCACGCGTCGCCGGCCGCCGAGCACAGGAGAACTGTCGCCTCGGCGGCCAGCTGACGACAATTTTCCTGTGCTCGCGGGCTGATGAAGGAGACACACGTGACGGCGAAGGTACTGGACGGCAAGGCGACGGCGAGCGCGATCAAGGCGGAGCTGACGGAACGGGTCGCGCGGCTGCGCGAGCAGGGCGTGGTGCCGGGACTCGGCACGATCCTCGTCGGGGACGACCCCGGATCGCAGTGGTACGTCGCGGGCAAGCACCGCGACTGCGCGGAGGTGGGCATCGCCTCCATCCGCCGCGACCTCCCCGCCGACATCTCGCAGGCCGAGTTGGAGGCGGTGGTGGAGGAGCTGAACGCCGACCCCGACTGCACCGGCTTCATCGTCCAGCTGCCGCTGCCGGGCCACCTCGACACCGACGCCATCCTGGAGCTGGTGGACCCGGCGAAGGACGCCGATGGCCTCCACCCCACGAACCTCGGCCGCCTGGTGCTCAACGTCAGCCGCCCGATCACGACCCCGCTGCCGTGCACGCCGCGCGGTGTGATCGAACTGATGCAGCGTCACGGGATCGACCTCGACGGCAAGCACGTCGTGGTCGTCGGCCGCGGCGTGACCGTCGGGCGCCCGATCGGCTCGCTGCTGACCCGCCGCGAGATCAACGCGACGGTCACGCTGACGCACACCGGGACCGTCGACCTCGATGAGCACCTCAAGCGCGCCGATGTCATCGTCGCCGCGGCGGGTGTCGCGGGGCTGATCACCGCCGACAACATCAAGCCGGGCGCCATCGTGCTCGACGTGGGCGTCAGCCGCGTGGAGGACCCGGTCACCGGCAAGAGCCGCGTCGCGGGCGACGTCGCACCCGAGGTCGCGGAGGTCGCCGCATGGGTGTCGCCGAACCCCGGCGGCGTGGGGCCGATGACGAGGGCCCTGCTGCTGCAGAACGTGGTGGAGGCGGCCGAACGGTCGCTGGCGTGAGCGCCGTCGAGGGCTCCGGCCGCACGCATGCCGCGGTCGAGCGTGTCGAGGGCGCGCTCCTGGCAGCGGGGATCGAGCCGCGCGTCCGCTGGTTCGAGACCGCGACGCCGACCGCCGTGGCCGCCGCGGCCGAGCTGGGGGTCGAGGTCGGTGCGATCGCCAACTCCCTCGTGTTCACGATCGACGGCGAGCCGCTGCTCGTCATGACCTCGGGCGCGCATCGCGTCGACACCGCCTTCCTGGGGGAGCGGCTCGGCGGGCGGATCCGGCGTGCCGACGCGGAGACGGTGAAGGCGGCGACCGGGCAGACCATCGGCGGCGTGGCTCCGGTGGGGCATCCGGCGCCGCTGCGGACCGTGGTGGATGTGGCGCTCGCCGGCTATCCGGAGGTCTGGGCGGCCGCGGGCCATGCGCACACGGTGTTCCCGACGACGTTCGACGAGCTGGTGCGGATCACGGGTGGCGAGCCGGGGCCTGTGGAGCCCGGACAGGCCGAGTAGGCGGGACAGGCCGCGTAGGCGGGCCAGGCGGAGTAGGCGGAGTAGGCGGGCCAGGCCGGGCGGAGCAGACGGCGCGCTAGTCCGTCGTGGCGCCGCGGTGCGCCTCCACGTGACGCAGGTAGGCCTCGGCGTTGGCGCGGATGCCGGCGCGCTCCTCGTCGGTCAGCTCGCGGCGCACCACGCCGGGGACGCCGGCGACGAGGGAGCCCGGCGGGATGACAGCACCCTCGAGCACGACGGTCCCGGCGGCGAGCAGCGAGCCGGCGCCGACGACCGCGCCGTTGAGCACGGTGGCGTGCATCCCGACGAGGGAGCCGTCCTCGATGGTGCAGCCGTGCAGCACGGCGTTGTGGCCGACCGAGACGTCGGCGCCGATGGTCAGCGGGAAGCCGCCGTCGACATGGCACGAGACGTTGTCCTGGAGGTTGCTGCGGGCGCCCACGGTGATGTCCTCCGCCTCCGCGCGCAGCACCGCGTTGTACCAGACGCTCGCGCCGGCGGCGAGGCGGACGCGGCCGGCGAGCACGGCTCCCGGCGCGACGAAGGCGTCATCCGCGAGGGTGGGGGCGGATCCGTCGGCGAGGGTCACGAGCGTCATGCGCCCAGCCTAGCCAGCGCCTCCACCGGACGTCCCTGTCTCACCATCCGCTTGTCACGACACGCCGTCCCTGACCTCGCCGAGACGGCGTGTTGTGACAACTCTGTCTCTTATACACATCT
>NZ_JBPGXM010000037.1:0-27561 GCF_056755495.1 Leifsonia sp. KNZ12-8B | reverse complement strand
CATATCGTCGGCAGCGTCAGATGTGTATAAGAGACAGAAATGAGCTCGACGTCGGTGATCCTCCCACGCCACCGGCAGCGGACAATGTCAGGAGAGCAGTTGACGTGGAAGCTCTGATCCGCATCTGGCCGCCAGCCCCACCGCCTGATCCCGAGTGGCCTCCGCCTCCCGGCGGAGCCATGCCGACCGCACCGTCGGACCTGACGACTCTGTTCGCGCCAGAGACAATGGAGTCGTAACTCATCACGACGATGCCGCCACCGGCACCGCCCAACGTACTGCCAGCGTCGCTGGACCCGCGCCCGCCGGCGCCACCCATCATCAGTCGCGGATTCGACGTGTTCAGGTAGTGCATACCATCCGGGATGGGAGCACTAACTGCGGCGTTTCCGCTTCCGCCCCTCGCAAAAGGAACACCCTGCCAACTTCCGGTAGCTGCGGCGCCACCGCCACCGCCACCGAACCAGCCGCCGCCACCACCACCGCCGCCGTTCGCACCACCACTAGACAGGTTGCCCCCCACTCCGCCGCCACCTCCGTACGAGCCGCCGCCACCTCCCGCGCTCCCGTCGTTCGCTGAGTCGACCATTCCAGCGAGCCCTCCTGTGAGACCATCTCCCCCGTTCCCAACGCTGCGGACGCCACCGCCACCGCCACCCGCCGTCGGGTATGTCGTATAACCCATACCATTCCGCGTGACGTCCATTTGTAGCGATGCCCCTGAGCCCCCTCCATCGGTTCCTCCGCCGCTGCCAGGACTCACGGCGGCTCCACTACCTCCGCCGCCAACGATTCCACCGCCGCCCCCCGCACCTCCATAGGCCCCGCGGAACGACGAGATGAATATGTTGGTGGGGCCGCTGGACGCTGCCCCGCCGTCAGCTCCGGCCGCCTTCTTGATGGTCGAGTAGACGGCGCCGCTCTCCGCTCCCCCAGCAACACCTCCGCCCGCGCCTCCTCGCGCCACAACAAATGGAGCGCCACCGCCCCCATCGATCCCACCGCCGCCGCGTCCTCCTTGCGCGTTGACCGTGTACTTTTCCGTGTCGGGCATGACGTAAATGCTCCAGTAGCTCGAGTAAGGAGCGCCACCGTCGAGCCCCCGCCCCGTGGTCTGACCTTGTCCGGTCGAGAGGGCAGGGACGACGGTGGTGGTAGGGGGATGGTCGGTGGTGAATCCGGCGCCTGTCGCGTCCACGTTGGCGTTGAGCTGCAGCGTCTGCCCCGCCATCGAGATCACGCCGCCCGTCGTCCCATCCCACGGCTTCGCCTTCACGTCGCCGCTCACCGTCGTCGTGCCGGTGTCCGAGTACGTGCGGACCAACTGCACCTTCTCCGACGACGGGCTGTAGCCCTTCGTGATCGCCGCCAGCGTGATCGTGCTGCCCGAGATCGCGGTGATGGTCGTGTTGTCGTAGTGGCCGAAGTTCGAGCCGGAGACGGCGGGCGAGACTCCCGTCATCTGGATGAGCATCACCTGGTCTCCGACCTTGAAGGCGGTTCCGGCACCGGTGATCGAGCCCGTCACCGTGACGGTCTTACCGGACACCGCGGACACCGCCTGATACGAGTTGATGATGCCCGAGACGGAGGTTGCCGCCACGGCGGCGGGTGCCGGCGCGAACAGCTGCTCGGAGACGACACCTCCGGAGAGCACGACGCCGCACGCGAGCGTCATCCCGAGGGATCGGCGCAACCAGTTGCGGCCGCGTCCGGACGTGGGACGTGCGCGACGAGCACGTGGCTTCGGGGAGGCCGGGTCGAGCCGGCACGGGTCTTTCGGGTTCATGACTGAGCTTCCTCGGATTGCATGCGGGATGACAGCGCCGGAGCGCACGTGCGCTTCCAGCTGACAGAGGCGACCCCTGCGTGAACGCGAGAGGTCTGCATGCGAGGGTATGGTCCCTGCAGCGGTCCGAACGCGGAGGCGGAAGCCCGATACGCGGGCTCTCATCCCAAGTACGCGTCCACGCCTCACTCCCTCTACGCATGGAGGCAGCCTCCGTACGCATACGACCGCGACGATCGTCGTCCGTGCGGCGCGAGAGCACACGTGAGCGATGCGCAGATTGCGGTGCCGGCATGCGTATTCGCAGGCTTCGACACTCATCCGGGGGTTCCCGTCCACATAGACTTCACGTTCTCACCCCCGTCCGGGTGCCCGGACCGTCCTCACGGGAGGGCGTAGAGCGGCGCCCGCGAAGCGTAGGCCGGGGTCGGCTGCGGCTACGCGAGCGGACGAGCCGCGTACCTCCGGCTCCGGACCCGGACGTAGATAGCTCTACGAACGCGAGTTCCGCATCCAGTATTTCTTATGCTCGCTGATGCACCACGGGCACTCTCCTGTGGGAGCAGCCCGAACCACAGAAAGCAGAAGGAACTCCCGTGCATTCACGTTTCACGCGGCGGACGCTCAAGCTCGTCGCCGTCTCGGCAGCCGGCGCGGTGCTCGCGCTGGCCGGCGCCTCGATGGCCTCCGCGGCCACGACGCCCTCGACGATCGACTCCACCAAGAAGGGGTCGATCACCATCCACAAGTACGAGATGCCCGCCACAGGCCCTGGCACGGAGGCCGACGGCGCCGACCACGGCTCCGGCGTGCTCGGCGGCCTGGCTCCGATGTCCGGCATCGAGTTCACCATCCAGCAGGTGAACAACGTCGACCTGACCACCAACGCCGGCTGGAAGTCGGCCACCTCGCTCACGGTCGCGCAGGCGCAGAGCCAGCTGTCGTCGACGAAGGCCACGGTCACCACCGACGCGAGCGGCGTCGCGAAGGCGGCCAACCTCAACCTCGGCCTCTACTACGTGAGCGAGACGAAGTACCCGGCGGGCGTGACCCCCGCTGCTCCGTTCCTCATCACGGTGCCGATGACCGATCCGACCAACCTCAACGCCTGGATGTACGACGTCCACGTCTACCCGAAGAACTCCAAGGCGAGCGGCTCGAAGACGGTCAAGGACGCCACCGAGATCGCCATGGGCGGCCCGGTCGACTGGACCATCCTCGCCGACATCCCGGCCGGTCCCGCGACGGACGGCTACAAGATCGTCGACCCGCTGGACAACCGTCTGGACTACCTCTCGACCGACGTCACGCTGACCGATGGCACGGCGCTCACCGCGTCCGACTACACCACGACCTTCGTCGCCGGCACCAACACCGTGAGCGTGGAGTTCACCGCGGCCGGCCGCACCAAGCTCGCCGCCGCGAAGGCCGCCGCCGCCTCCACCCAGGTCAAGCTCGTCATCCACACCAAGGTGAACGCTGTCAGCAACGGCATCGGTGAGGACGGCCACATCATCAACGTCGGCTGGGTCTACCCGAACCAGGCCAGCTTCGTCATCCAGCCGGGCACCCCCGGCTCGACCACCCCCGGCACGCCGATCGACCCCGCCAACCCGGTGCAGCCGCTCCCGGTCGGCCCTGTCGACACCAAGCTCGCCGAGATCAAGATCCACAAGCGTGCCGCCGAGAACCAGAGCATGTCGCTCGCGGGTGCCGAGTTCAAGCTCTACGCCACCGCGGCCGACGCCGCCGCCGGGACCAACCCGATCACCATCAGCGGCAAGAGCACCTGGACCACCGGCTCGGACGGCAACGTCACGATCACCGGTCTGCGTCAGTCGGACTACGCGGACGGCGCTCAGCTGACCTCCACCACCGACCCGAAGTACCAGTACTTCTGGCTGGTGGAGACCAAGGCCCCGACCGGCCGCGAGCTCCTGGCCGAGCCGATCAAGACGACCGCGATGGGCCTCGGCGCCCAGGCGACCTCGCTCGACATCGACAACGCCAAGCACAACGACGGGTTCACCCTGCCGTTCACCGGTTCGACGCTCAGCGCCACGCTGTTCTACGGCGCCGGCGCGCTGCTGATCGGCGGCGTCGTGATCGTCGCGATCCGCTCCCGCCGCAAGGCGGCCCAGCAGGGCTGACGCCTGCTCCGTTCGGGGGAAGGGCGGCACGACCGCCCTTCCCCCGAACCCATGCCACCGAACGACCGCGCGTACGAGGAGAGTCACGATGACGGAGCCGCGCCCACGTCAGAGCATCAAGCGAAGGCTGCTGCCTGTGCTGGGCGTCGCCCTCGGACTCGGCCTGATCGTCTATCCGGCGGCCGCCACCTGGTTCTCGGATCAGGCGCAGGCCTCTCAGCTGTCGACGTTCGCGACGAAGGCGGCACAGCTCGGTCCGGAGCAGGCCGACTCGCTGCTCGAGCGCGCACAGCGGTACAACGAGAACCTCCCCTACGGCGTGCTGCGGGACCCCTACGCGGCGACGACGCCGACCGCGGCGGATCAGACGGAGACCCCGGCCGAAGCCGACTACGGGAGCCAGCTCCGGCTTCCGGGGATCGACGTGATGTCGCGCGTGACGATCCCCTCCATCGGCCTCACCCTCCCCGTCTTCCACGGCACCAGCCCGCAGACCCTCGACAAGGGCGCCGGCCATCTCTACGGCTCGTCCCTCCCGATCGGCGGCTACGGCACGCACGCGGTGCTGACCGCGCACTCGGGTCTGGTCGACGCGACGATGTTCACCGACCTCGACAAGGTGAAGCTCGGAGACGTGTTCAGCGTCACGACGCTGAACCGCGCGCTGTACTACCGCGTCGACCACATCTCCGTGGTGAAGCCGGACGACATCAGTGCGCTCAGCATCGTGCCGGGCAAGGACTACGTCACGCTCGTCACCTGCACCCCCATCCATGTCAACACGCACCGGCTCCTGGTGCGCGGCGAGCGCATCCCGGCCCCGGACGCGCTGACGCGCCAGATCACGTCGGCCGCTCCCGCGCCTCCGTTCCCGTGGTGGGCCGTCATCATCGTCGTCGCCGGCGCCCTGGCCGTCGTCTATCTGGTGCTCCCGTTCGTGCGACGCGAACCCGCCTATCGAAGACGAGCGGACACGCCGACCGGCTGACACCGGTCACGCAGCAACCGCCGCCCGGTCACCCAACCGCAGCTCGAGCGGCCCGCATCCTCAGGTTCGGTGACCGATCATGAACCCGATCCACCATCCCGAGCGAACCCGGAGCCGATCATGTTCTCGACGTCCGTCCCAGCCGGAAGCCCCATGGGGCGGACGAGCCGTACCGCCGGAAGCCGCCACTCCCCCGCGGAGCCGCTGGTCATCGCGACCCGCGAGCGCCAGGCACGCGAGGCCTTCTGGTACGGCATCCAGCGCACATGCGTCGACGTCGTCGGACCCCGGCTCTCCGGACGGTCCACCGTCGTCGACCAGGTCGCCCGGCACTGCGCCGAAGCGGGGGTCGGCACGCTCATCGTGACGGGCGTCTCCGACAGCCTGCCGTACGACTCCCTCCGCGCGGCGCTCGCCAGGGACTCCGCCGGTCAGCACACCCCGGCGGTGCCCACGGGGTCGTTCCTCCCCCGGCTCGGCGAGCTCGCCCCGGCGATCATCCTGGTGGATGACGCCCATCTCGTCGACGCCGCATCGTGGAGCGTGCTCCGGCTCGCACATCGCACGTTCGGCACCACGATCCTGGTGACCGCTCCGCGAGTGGGGACGCGCGTGGCCCGCTCGACCGCCGGGTTCGCGCGCAGCCACGCGCGCATCGAGCTCGACCCCCTCGACGGCGACGACGTGCACGACCTCCTCCAGGCACGCCTGGGCGGGCAGGTCAGCCCGTCACTGGTCAGCCGAGTGCTCATCAAGTCCGGCGGACTCGCCGGCATCGTCTGCGCGATCACGAACGCGGCGGTCGCCGGAGGCCGGGTCCGCCAGGGGGACGGCTTCTGGTACGACCTCCCCGAACTGTGGGACGACAGCCTCTCCGCCGCCTACGCCTCACTGCTGGCCGAACTCCCTGACGAGGAGGCCGACGCGCTGGAACTGCTGGCCGAGCTCGGCGCGGTGGATGTCCGCAGGGCCGCGCAGCTGGTCGGATACGAGCGCCTCGAACGGCTCGAGAGCGCCGGCCGCGTCCGGCTGTTCACGCCGCACGGGAGCCCCCTCGTCGCGGTCGACCCGCCCGGGCTGGCGGATTTCTTCGCCCACAGCCGGTCGAGCGTGCGCAGGATCCGCCTCCTGGACGCGATCTCCGGCAGCGGCGACGGCACCCCGGACGGAGCCCGTGCGCGCCCGCTCGCCGACTTCTTCTCCGTCGGGCGCGTGGCGGCCGACGACCAGCTGCCGTTCGTGGCGCGCATGTTCGCCGAGGCCGGCCGCGCCCAATCCCAGCTCGCGCTCACCCAGTGGAGCGGGTCGCCGAGCGTCGCCGCCGCCATCCGCGTCCTCCTGCTGCGGCTGAGCCAGTCCAGCGACCGCAGCGCCCTGGAGCGGATCGTCTCGGAGACCCCGTTCGACGACAGCGCGGCGCGGGAGGAGCTGACGTTCCGGTATCTCCGCGCGCGATGGGGGATGCAGGCGGCATACCCGATCGACGAGGTGGAGGCGGACTTCGTCGCGGGTTGTTCGGAGAGCTTCCCCTTCCACGGAGCGCTGACCGCGCTGCAGACCGGCTTCCGGATGGAGCGCACCGGCATCACCGCCGGCGATCTGAACGACCTGGCGGAGCAGACCGAGCTGGACGAGGCGGACGGAGAGCTGTCCAGGATCGTCCTCAGCTACGCGCTGCTGCTGACGGCTCGACCGGACGAGGCCCTCGACCTGCTGTCGACAGGGTTCGCCGGCGCCTCCGACCTGCTGATCGCCCACGCCGCCGTCGCGCGGGGGCTCGCTCTGTGCGCGGCCGGTCATCACGAGGAGGCCGCCGCCTGGGCGACAGCGCACCTCGACGCCGCCGTGTCGCGCGGAGAGCGGATCGCTCTCGCGTGCCACGCCTACATCGCCGTGCTCGCCGAGTCCGCCCTCGGCCGGCTGGACCGCGCCTTCTCGATCGCCAAGCTGGTGTTCAGCCTCGATGTGTCCAGCAGTTGCATGCTCTTCGACACCGACAAGGCGCTCCTCAACCTCACCGCCGTGGTGGCGCTGCGGACCGGGAGGGAGTCGGCCGCGCAGTCGTTCGCGGCCCGCGCACGCACCCTCACCGGCGGCAGCGACGCGCTGCCCTTCAACGCCGACGGCTTCTACGACGCAGCCAGGCACCTGCATCGCGGCGTCGCGAAGACCGCTGCGGCCGTCCAGCGCGAGCTCGCCGCCTCGCTGAGCGCGCGGGGCTACCGATATGCCGCCGATGTGGCCACCATGCTGTCACTGAGCGCCGAATACGACCCCGAGCTCGCCGCGGAGTTCCGCGACCGCGGACGGGCCATCGGCGGCGAGCGGTTCGTCGTCTACCTCGACGGACAGGCCGCGCTGGCCGCGGAGGATGCGGACGAGCTGCTCCTGACCGGGCGCCGGCTGCGCGCTCTTGGCGCGCGCGACGATGCGCTCCAGCTGCTCACGCAGGCGCGACGGCTGCTGCGCGCCCAGGGCCGTGCGGCAGAGGCGGACGAGGCGAGGCTCGAGATCAGCGGGCTCCTCGAGGCCGGCGAGCCGGCCGACACGGGACTGGGGCATTCTCGCGTGGAGCTGACCTCGCGTGAGCGTGAGCTGGTCCGGCTGGTCGGTGCGGGCCTCAGCAACGCCGAGATCTCCGCCCGGCTGCACATCAGCGTGCGCACCGTCGACACGCACCTGCGCAACATCCGCAAGAAGGCCGGCGCCGGCTCCCGCGAGGAGCTCGCGATGCTCGCCTCGGCCGGTTGAGTCGTCAGAGCGACGGCGTCCGGCCGGCGATCCGCGCGAGGTCGTCGCGATCGACGGCGCCCGTCTTCTGCCGGATGTTGCGCAGGTGCGAGTCGACCGTGCGAACGCTGAGCCCGAGCCGTTCGGCGATCTCGACGTTGGAGGCGCCGACCGCGACCGCCCGGACGATCTCCGCCTCCCGCTCGCTGAGCCCGAACTCCTGGATCGCGCCGCCCGGCGCGTGCACGCTCTCGTCCAGCAGGTCGCGCAGCTCCTGCTGCGCCCGCTCCCCCGCCTCCTCGTCGGCGCGCGCCCGGTAGAGCCGGGCCGCCTGGCCGAGCAGCTTCATGGCCTGGTCCCGCGCCCCGAGCGTGCCCAGGGTCCGTCCGGCGGCGACGAGCGCGGCCGCGTCGTCGTCGACCTGCGCGCGCAGCCCCGCGATCCACGCGCGATACAGCTCGCCCGCGGCGGCGCCTCCGGCGGCGGGGGTCGCGCTCGCCTCGGGATCGAAGTGGGCGAGGACGGCGAGCATCTCCAGCGTCTCGGCGGCCAGCAGGTAGCCCCGCTCCCGCAGCGCGGCCGCGGAGCCGCGGTAGCCTGCCGCCGCCGCCTGCGAGTCACCCTCCGCGGAACGGCGAGCGGCGACGAGGAGGTCGGGAACGCCGAACGGAAGGCCGTCGCTCCTGCCGCGCAGCTCCGCCGCACGCGCCGCGAGAGCCTCGGCGGCAGCGAGACGCCCGGTGCGGATGGCCACGAACGCCAGCAGCGTCAGCACGGCGCGGTCGGGTCCGAACGGCAGCCCGCCCGCCTCGACGCCCGTGCTGAGCACGAGCTGCGCCGTGGCGAAGGCCTCGTCGAACCGGCCGAGGGCGGCACGGCTCAGCACCGCCACGTAGGCGTGCCCGACGAGACCGTCACGATCGGCCTCGGCGAGGCAGCGGTCGAGATGCGCGGTGGCCCAGGCCTCCGCCTCCTCCAAGCGGCCGGCCGCATAAAGTGCGAGCCCGCGAGCGTACTCGTGCGAGGCGGCCAGTGCCGAGGGACGCGCGGGCGACGGCGCCGCGTCCAGCACCGCGAGTGCGTCCTCGCCGCGTCCGGACACGATGTGGACGAACGCCAGCACCAGCCCTGCGACCGCGGCGTTGATGTCATCACCCGCGAGAAGCGCTCGCAGCTCACCCGCATCCTCCGGACGCGGACCCGAGGTCTCTGCGCGGAGGCCGATCACGAGAGCGCGCACAGCGGGAAGGAAGGCGAACCCGGCCGGGAGTCCGTCGCAGAGCGCATGCTCGGCCGCCTCGGCGCCGGGCCCGGCCATCAGTCTCCAGCGGGAGGTGAGGAGGCGGAAGGCGAGCTCCTCCCTCTCGTCGCCGCCGTCCAGCTCGGTCTCCGTGCAGACCCGCTCGATCAGCTCCGGCGTCCGCGGCCCGGAGAGCTCGAGACCGAGCAGCCGGACAGCCGAGGCGATGGAACGCGTCCGCGCCCACTCCGACGCGGTCGCCGACCGCGCCGCCGCGAACGCATCCCGGAACATGTGGGCGAGATGCGGCAGGTCGGTCGCCGGTGCCGTGGCTTGCCCGAGTCCGCGGACGAGCGGAAGGGCCTCCCGTCCGGCGGCGGCCGGAGCATCGCCTGGGCGGCGGGTCGCATCGGCCTCGGCGGCGATCCCCGAGAGCAGCCGCTGCCGGCGCACGGAGGGGCGCTGATGCAGGAAGTAGTCGGTGAGACCGGGAGGATCGACCGACACCAGCAGGCCGGCCCCGGCGGCGAAGGTGCGGATGAGCTCCGCCCGCTCCAGCCGTTCCACCGTCTCGGCGCCGACGACCCTGGCGGCGGTCTCCACCTCCACGGCCCCGGAAAGTGCGAGCGTCTCGACGGCCTCGATCATCGTCTCGTCGCTGCCGTCGAGCACCGCCTCGTACACGGCGTCGAGCTCGGGCGACCAGAGGTCGGGCAGATCCGTCCACAGGTCGTCGCTGCGGCGCACCCGCCCCGCGGCGACCGCCGCGTCGGCGATCGCGGTGACCAGTCCGACCCGGCCGGCCGACTTGGTGTGGACGCGGGAGGCGAGGGAGGGCGCCACCCCGCCCTCCAGCCGGTGCGCGAGAGCGTCGTGCACCTCGTCGAGCGTGAGCGGCTCGATCCGGACGCGCACCGGCGGGCTCAGCCGGGTGAGCGAGCGCGCGTCCGGACCGGCACCGCCCGCCCGCACGCTGCAGATCAGCGGGACGGAGGCGGTGCGGTGAGCGAGGGCCAGTACCTCCCAGGACGGCAGGTCGATCCGGTCGGCGTCGTCGACGATCAGGGCCGCCGGGCGACGCTCGGCGAGCACGCTCGCCAGCCGCGCCGGGGCCGGCGTGCCAGGACCGGCCGCTTCGGAACCGTCTGTCAACGCGACGCGGATCGACGCCAGTGGCAGCTGTTCGCCGACACCGCGCACCACGACGGTGGAGAAGCCGGCCTGGCGATACTCCTGCTCGACCAGCCGCAGCAGGGATGATCGGCCGGAGAGCCGAGGCCCGACGACCTCGACGTTGCGCCCGTCCGTCGCGCTGCGGAAGATGCGCCGCGCCTCCGCTCCCCCGTCGGACATGGGCGTGACCTCGCTTCGCACTGGAACCCGTATGAGAAATATCTTCTCGTGCGGGTGCCGCCGTGCGCAACGGCGACGTCTAGCGGCGGTCGGCCGCCTCGTCGTCGAGGTCGTCCTCGTCGAGGTCGTCGTCCTCGTCGAGGTCGTCGTCGAGGTCGTCGTC
Source organism: Leifsonia sp. KNZ12-8B (assembly GCF_056755495.1). NCBI lineage: Bacteria > Bacillati > Actinomycetota > Actinomycetes > Micrococcales > Microbacteriaceae > Leifsonia > Leifsonia sp. KNZ12-8B. The sequence goes on along the minus strand of NZ_JBPGXM010000037.1, from coordinate 17,148 downwards.
CTCGTCGTAGTCGCGCGGCTTGATGTACGGGTCCTCGTCGCCGGCGTACTGCGCGGAGGCGGCCAGGTCGGCCACCTCGGTGTCGCGCTGGCGCGCCTGGCGCAGCAGGTCCTCGATGTGGGCGGCGTTCTCGGGGATGGCGTCGAGCTGGAACTCCAGCGTCGGGGTCAGCCGGGCGGTGATGTTCTTGCCCACCTCGCTGCGCAGCATCCCGGTCGCCGCCTTGAGCGCCGCCGCGGTGCCCTGGCGCTCCTCCTCGCTTCCGTACACGGTGTAGAACACCGTGGCGTGCTGGAGGTCGCCGGTCACCTGCACGTCGGTGATCGTGACGAAGCCGAGGCGCGGGTCGCGCAGGCCGCGGTCGAGCCGCTTGGCGATGATGACCTTGATTCTGTCCGCGAGCTTCCTCGCGCGTGCCGGATCGGCCATGGTCTTCTCCCTACCTTCTGTCGGCCCGAAGGCCTTGTAGCCCGAAGGCCCGGCGGACGAGCCGCGGGGCCTTCGGAGCGCTCCGGATCAGACGCGCGGCTTCTCGCGAAGCTCCGTCGTCTCGATCTCGTCGCCGACCTGGATGTCGTTGTACTTGCCGAGGCCGATACCGGCCTCGAAGTCCGTACGGACCTCCGTGACGTCGTCCTTGAACCGGCGCAGCGACTCGATGGCGAGGTTGTCCCCCACCACGACGCCGTCGCGGATGACGCGCGCCTTGGCGTTGCGCGTGATCGTGCCGGACCGGACGATGACACCGGCGATGTTGCCGAACTTGGAGGAGCGGAACACCTCGCGGATCTCGGCCACACCGGACTGGACCTCTTCGAACTCGGGCTTGAGCATGCCCTTCAGCGAGTTCTCGATGTCCTCGATGGCGTTGTAGATGACCGAGTAGAAGCGGACGTCCACACCCTCGCGGGCCGCACGCTCGCGCGCCTTCACGTCCGGGCGGACGTTGAAGCCGATCACGATCGCGTTGTCGATGGTCGCCAGGTCGATGTCCGACTCGGTGATCGCGCCGACGCCGCGGTGCAGGATGCGGAGGCTGACCGACTCGTCGACCTCGATCTTCATGAGCGACTCCTCCAGCGCCTCCACGGCACCGGACACGTCGCCCTTGATGATGAGGTTGAGCGCCTCGACCTTGCCCTCCTCCAGGGCCCGGGTGAAGTCCTCGAGCGAGATGCGCTTGCGGGCCTTCGCCAGCTGCGCGTTGCGCTCGGCGGCCTCGCGCTTCTCGGCGATCTGACGGGCCGTGCGGTCCTCCTCGGTGACGAGGAAGGTGTCGCCGGCTCGCGGCACGCTCGACAGACCCTGCACCTGGACCGGACGGGACGGTGCGGCCTCGAAGACCGCGTCGCCGTTCTCGTCCGCCATCGCACGGACGCGGCCGTAGGCGGTTCCCGCCACGATCGCGTCGCCGACGCGGAGCGTTCCGGACTGGATGAGCACGGTCGCGACGGCGCCGCGGCCCTTGTCGAGCTTGGCCTCGATGGCGACACCGCGTGCGTCCTTGTTCGGGTTCGCGCGCAGGTCGAGTCCGGCGTCCGCCGTGAGCAGCACCGCGTCCAGGAGGTCCTGGATGCCGATGTCGTTGCGGGCCGACACGTCGACGAACATGACGTCGCCGCCGTACTCCTCGGCGACCAGGCCGAACTCGGTCAGCTGCTGGCGCACCTTGGCGGGGTTCGCGTCCGGCTTGTCGATCTTGTTGACCGCGACCACGATCGGCACGTTGGCCGCCTGGGCGTGGTTCAGCGCCTCGATCGTCTGCGGCATGATGCCGTCGTCGGCCGCGACCACGAGGATCGCGATGTCCGTCACCTGCGCACCACGGGCACGCATGGCGGTGAACGCCTCGTGACCAGGGGTGTCGATGAAGGTGATGGCGCGCTCGATGCCCTCGTGCTCGGTCCAGACCTGGTACGCACCGATGTGCTGGGTGATGCCGCCGGCCTCGCCCGCCACGACGTTCGCGTTGCGGATGGCGTCGAGCAGGCGCGTCTTTCCGTGGTCGACGTGACCCATGACGGTGACCACCGGCGGACGGATCTCGAGGTCCTCGTCGGACTCGCCCTCCAGCTCGGCGTCGAGGTCGATGTCGAAGCCCTCCAGGAGCTCCTTGTCCTCGTCCTCGGGCGAGACGACCTGGATCTTGTAGCCCAGCTCCTCGCCGAGCACCTCGAAGGTGGCCTCGTCGAGCGACTCGGTCGCGGTCGCCATCTCGCCCAGGTGGAAGAGGACGGTGACCAGCGACGCGGGGTTCGCGTCGATCTTGTCGGCGAAGTCCGAGATGGAGGCGCCTCGGCGCAGCCGGATGACGGTGCTGCCGTTGCCGCGGGGGACGCTCACGCCGCCCAGCGACGGGGCCTCCCGCATCTCGAATTCCTGACGCTTCGCGCGCTTCGACTTGCGGGCCTTGCTCTTGCCGCCGCCGCGACCGAACGCGCCGGCCGTGCCGCCGCCCGGTCCACGACCGCGACCGCCGCCACCACCGGGACGCGGGCCGCTGAAGCCGCCGCCCGGACGCTGGAAGCCGCCGCCGGCACCCGCGCCGCCACCGGCACCGCCGGGACGCTGCTGGAAGCCGGGACGACCACCGCCGCCGCCCTGACGCTGACCACCGGGACGGCCCTGACCGCCCTGGCCGGGCGCGCCGATGCGCGGCGAGCCGGGACGCGGCGGGGCCGGACGCGGGATGTTGCCCGGCGTCGGCCGCTGGCCCATGCCCTGCGAGCTCGAGAACGGGTTGTTGCCCGGCCGCGGGGTGCTCGGGCGCTGGCCCATGCCCTGGCTGGTCGAGTACGGGTTGTTGCCGGGGCGCGGGGCGCCGGGGCGCGGGATCGACCCGCCGCCCGGGCGGGCGCCGGACGGCTTGACGGCGTCGGGCCGGCTGCTCTGCGGCTTGGCCGGCGCGGCCGTGTCCGTGGACGTCTTCTCGGCGGCCGACTTCTCGGCGGCCTTCTCAGCCGCGGCCTTCTCGGCGGCGGCCTGGCGCTCGGCGACCGACATCGGCGCCTGCGGCTTGGGCGCGCCGGGGCGCGCCTCCTGCGGTGCCGACGACTCGGCCGGGCGCGGGGCCTGCGGGCGCGGGGCGCCCGCCGACGGTGCGGCGGCCTTCGGCGCCTGCTGCGCCTTGTCGGTGGTGTGTCCTTCGGCCTCGAGGGCGGCGCGCAGCTTGCGGGCCACCGGAGGCTCGATGCTCGAGGACGGGCCCTTGACGAACTCGCCCATCTCCTTGAGTTTCGCGAGCGCGACCTTGCTGTCGACGCCGAGCTCGCTCGCGACCTCGTGTACGCGTGGTTTTGCAGCCACAAATTCTCCTGTCTGGGCCTACCCAGACAGGGCAGGCGTTAGTTGCGGACGGTTCTCATTTCGAGCCGCTCATCGGTTCTCACTCATGTGAAGTCACTGCTTCTTCAGCCTGTTCTCTCGTGAGGTGCGACCGGATGGCCGCGGTGTCGAGTGCCCCCTCCACCCGGAGTGCGCGCCCGAAGGCCCGCCTGTTCAGGGCTTTGTCGAGACACTCGCCGGTCGGATGCAGCCACGCCCCCCGCCCCGGAAGAGTGGCGGACGAGTCCACCACGATCTGGGATTCCTGGGCGACGACCCTCAGAAGCGAGGACCGCGGGGCGCGAGAACGGCATCCGACGCACGTTCTGACAGCTTCCATCTTACCCCTCCGGCGCACGGGCGCCGAAACGGCGGGAGGCCACTCTATGAACAACGCGGCGGCCCCCGCCGGCATTCCGGCGCTCGGCGACCTAGTCCCGGTCGAGGATCGAGTCCGGCTGGATGTCGATCTTCGCGCCCGTGAGCTTGGCGGCCAGGCGGGCGTTCTGCCCCTCCTTGCCGATCGCGAGCGACAGCTGGTAGTCGGGCACGAGGGCGCGCACCGCCTTCAGCGACTCGTCGATCACGAACGCGCTGGTCACCTTGGCCGGGGACAGCGCGCTGGAGACGAAGGTGGCGAGGTCGGGCGAGTAGTCGACGATGTCGATCTTCTCGTTGTTCAGCTCCGCCGTGACCGCACGGACCCGCTGACCGAGCTCGCCGATGCACGCGCCCTTGGCGTTGACGCCGGGCTCGGTGGCGCGGACCGCCATCTTGGTGCGGTGGCCGGCCTCCCTCGCGAGCGACACGATCTCGACGACGCCGCTGGCGATCTCGGGGACCTCGAGCGCGAACAGCTTGCGCACGAGCGCGGGATGCGTGCGAGACACCGTGATCGACGGCCCCTTCGGGCCCTTCGAGACGCTCGTGACGTAGACGCGGATGCGCGAGCCGTGCGTGTACTCCTCGCCGGGCACCTGCTCCTCGGGAGGGAGGATCGCCTCCACGCTGCCGAGGTCGATGTGCACCATGCGCGGGTTGGGGCCCTGCTGGATCACGCCGGCGACGATGTCGCCCTCGCGTCCGCGGAACTCGCCCAGCACCGCATCGTCGGCGATGTCGCGCAGCCGCTGGTTGATGACCTGCTTGGCCGCGAACGCGGCGATGCGGCCGAAGTCGCTGGGGCTGTCCTCGGCCTCGCCGATGACGTTGCCCTCGTCGTCGCGCTCCGGCACGTAGACGGTGACGTGCCCGGTCTTGCGGTCGAGGTGCACGCGGGCGGCCGGCGGCTCGCCGTGCCCGTGCCGGTGGTCGGCCTGATTGGTGTGCTTCAGGTAGGCGGTCAGAATCGCCTGCTCGATGATCTGCACCAGCTCATCGAAGGGGATCTCCTTCTCGCGCTCCATGAGACGCAAGACGCTGAGGTCGATGTCCATGCCGGCCTCCTCTATTCAGATTGCGCCGCCGCACGACGGCGCGACGGACTCGACTCACTACGCTACCCGAGATTCCCGAAGGCGGGAACGTCGCGTACCGTGCGGGGCATGACCTCCCCCTCCCGGGTCGCCTCCCGTGTCGCAGGCTACCCCGCCGTGCGTGTGCTCGCGCGCGTCGGCCTCGCCTCGATCGGCCTGCTGCACATCCTCATCGGCGCGATCGCGCTCGCCCTCGCGATCGGCGGCGTCGGCGGGGGTGGAAGCGGCGGAGGCGGTGGCGGCGGCAGCGCCGACCAGTCGGGCGCGCTGCAGGCGCTCGTCGCCGTGCCCGGCGGCCTGTTCGCACTCTGGCTCGTGATCGTCGGGCTGGTGTTTCTGTCGCTGTGGCAGATCCTCGTCGCGATCATCTCACCGCGGGCCGGGACGCGCGTCATCGAGATCACGAAGTGCGTGGTCTACGCCGCGCTGGCCGTCATCGCCATCTCCATCGCGCTGGGCGGACGGCAGGACGCGTCCACGTCCGAGAAGTCGATGAGCGCGCGCCTGCTCGCCATGCCGGGCGGCGTCTTCGTGCTCGCCGGCATCGGGATCGGCGTCGCCGTGGCCGGCGTGATCTTCATCCGCAACGGCGTCACGCACCGCTTCGAGAAGGACATGCGCCTCCCGCCCAACCGGCTGGCGACCGCCACCCGGACGCTCGGGAGGGTCGGCTACGTCGCCAAGGGCATCGCGCTGATCATCGTGGGCGGCCTGGTCGTGGCGGGGGCCGTGACCTACGACCCGGAGAAGGCGGGCGGGCTCGACGGCAGCTTGAAGGCGCTGCTCCAGGTGCCGTTCGGGCCGGTCCTCCTCATCCTCATCGCGCTCGGGCTGATCGCCTACGGGGTGTTCTGGTGCGTCCGGGCGGTCGCCGCGCGGCTGTGACGGCGGCGCGTTCGCTCTGAGCGAACGGGCTATTCGGCCGGGTCGAAGATCGCCGAGATGGTGGCGACGTCCTCGGCGCTCGGCGCCCAGTCGGTCGCGGCCCCGGCGTTCGCGACGATCTGCTCGGGCTTCGTGGCGCCCGCGATGACGCTGGTCAGCCCGGGCTGCGCCAGGAGCCAGCCGAAGGTGGCGGCCAGCATCGTCACGCCGCGCTCGTCGCAGAACGCCTGGAACCGCTCGATGCGGTCCCACGGCGCGTTGTCGAGCAGGTGCTTGCGGATCATCATGATGCGGCTGTCGGCGGGGCCGCCCGAGCGGCTGAACTTGCCGGTGAACAGGCCGTTGTACAGCGGGAAGAAGGGCAGGAAGCCGAGCCCGTAGCGGTTCACCGCCGGCAGCACCTCCCGCTCCGCGTCGCGCACGAGGAGGCTGTACTCGTTCTGCGCGGAGACGAACTTCGGGTGGCCGCCCAGCCGCGCGGTGAACTCCGCCTCGGCGATCTGCCAGCCTGACAGGTTGGAGTGTCCGATGTAGCGGATCTTGCCCTCGGTGATGAGGTCGTCCAGGGTCGCGAGGGTCTCCTCGATCGGCGTCACCGGGTCGGGGAAGTGCAGCTGGTAGAGGTCGATCCAGTCGGTGCGCAGGCGGCGCAGCGACGCCTCCACCGCAAGCCGGATGTACCGGCGCGACCCGCGCACGCCCCAGTCCGGGCCGTTGGCGCCCTGCATGTCATGGCCGAACTTGGTGGCCAGGACGATCTTGTCGCGCTTGCCCGCGAGCGCGCGGCCCATGAGCGTCTCGGAGAGGCCGCGCTCCTTGCCGTAGATGTCGGCGGTGTCGAACAGCGTCACGCCGGCGTCGATCGCCGCGCCGACCACGGCGTCCGTCCCCTCCTGGGTCTCGGTCGCGGTGTCCTTGCGGCCGAAGTTGTTGCAGCCGAGGCCGATCGTGGAGACGATCAGGCCCGATTCGCCCAGGGTGCGGTATTCGATGTTCGCCATGGGTTCGAGTCTAGGCGGCGCGAATTCCTCCACAGGCGGGCCGCGAGGCGGCTTGTCCCCAATGTCCGATTCCCGCGAGCCGGCGTCGGTCGCTCCGCCTAGAGTCGAGCCATGAGCAGTTCCTTCGCCTACCTCCTTCGGCTGCCGAGTCCGATCGGCCGCATCGAGCTGACCAGCGACGGCGAGGCCGTCACCTCCCTCTCGATCGAGCGCGGAGGCCACCTCCCGCTCGACGAGCACCCCGAGCGCAGCACGGCCGTGCTCTACGAGGCCGCGAGCCAGCTCGGCGAGTACTTCGCCGGCGAACGGCGCGGCTTCGACGTGCCGGTGCGACTCGAGGGCACCCCGTTCCGCCGGGCCGTGTGGGAGCAGCTCGCGCGGCTCGACTACGGCACCATCACCTCCTACGGCGAGCTCGGGGCCGCGCTCGGCTACCCGCGGTACGGGCGGGCCATCGGCGGGGCCGTCGGTGCCAACCCGGTGCCGATCATCGTCGGGTGCCACCGCGTGCTCTCGACCAGCGGGCGCGTGACCGGGTACAGCGGCGGCGAGGGCATCCCGACGAAGCTCTGGCTCCTCCAGCACGAGGGGATCACGCTGGCGGCATGAGCGGGACGGATGGAGCGACCGAGGTGGTCGGAGAGGCACGCGTGGTCGAGGGTGCAGGGGCGGCGGAGCCCGGTGGGGCGGAGCCCGGTGGGGCGGCACCGCGACCGGCGGTGATCGTCGGGGACGACGGGGTGGCGCGCTGCTCGTGGTCGGCGAACGACCCCGAGTACCGGCGGTACCACGACGAGGAGTGGGGCACGCCGCAGCACGATCCGCGGGCGCTGTACGAGAAGCTGTGCCTGGAGGGATTCCAGGCCGGGCTGTCGTGGATCACGATCCTGCGGCGCCGGCCGGCGTTCCGCGAGGTGTTCCACGGCTTCGATCCCGGACAGGTGGCAGCCATGGGCGAGGCCGACGTGGTGCGGCTGCTCCAGGACGCCCGGATCATCCGGCACCGCGGCAAGATCGAGGCGACCATCAGCAACGCCCGTGCGGTGCTCGCCCTCGACGTGCCGCTGGAGGAGCTCATATGGGGGTTCGCGCCCGAGCCGACGCGGCGGCGACCGCGGGAGTGGGGCGACATCCCGGCGGTGACCGCGGAGTCGACGGCGCTGAGCAAGGAGCTGCGGCGGCGCGGCTTCCGGTTCGTCGGGCCGACCACCATGTACGCGCTGATGCAGGCGACCGGGATGGTGGACGACCACCTGGAGGGGTGCTTCCGGGCGTAGGCGAGCCGTGGCGCGCCGGACTTGTCACTCGCGCCCCGTCGCGTCCTTGCCGCTTCTCCAAAAGTGAGTTATGCTCACTCCAAGCGAGAAAGGATCTCTGAGATCCGAGCAGGCTGGCGCCGCGGGGGTGCCTCCTACTCGCCCAGTCGGGCCGGCGGCGTGCGTCACAGACGTGCTACACGTTCAACCGGGGCCGGGTGGAGCCGGCGTGAATCCGCGTGCGGTCGGGCACGAGCGGACGCCGCTCCACCAGCGAGACGGCCCCGGATGCGCCACTGCCGGTCCGGCCGCTTGCCAGTCCGGCCACTTGCCGGTCCGGCCGCTTGCCGGTGCGACCGCGTGCCGGTGCGACCGCGTGCCGGTGCGACCGCGTGCGGTTCGGTCCGCTGCCGGTCGCGCCGCGATCAGGAGGCGCGCAGGACGGCCATGAGCCTGCCCGGCGCGCCGGCGACCTCCGGCACGACCAGGTGCAGGTCTCGGGAGCCGTCACCGGCCGGGGCGAGTTCGTAGCCTTCGGCCGCGGCCCACTCGAGGAGCTCGTCCGTCGTCGTCGGAACCGCGGCCGCCTCGATCAGGGCGCGGGTGAACAGGCCCTTGGCCTGCTTGTTGAAGTGGTTGAGCGCGCGCACCTGGCCGCCCTCATCACGTGCGAGAACGCGGACGTAATGAGCGCCGTCACGCTCCGGGAGCGGCGCGAGCGCGGCGTACCCCTCCGAGCGCAGGTCGAGGAGCAGCCCGGACCGCTCCCGGAGCGCGGCGGCGCCCGCAGCGGCCCAGCGCTTCTTCAGCGACGGCACGCCCCGCGCCGTGGACAGCCGCGAATCGAACGACAGCCGGTACGCCGGGATCGGGTCGCCCGCCCCGACCAGGCCGAGCAGCGCCGACTGCACGGCGACATGCTCCGCCGCGTACGCCCACTGGTCCTCCGTCAGCGATTCCGCATCGAGCGCGTCGTACAGCACGCCGGTGTAGCGCAGCAGCGCCGGGTGCGTCGGCGAGGAGGCGATCGCACGGTTGCGCTCCACCTCCCCCGCCTGCTTCGGCCCGAGCTTGAGGGCGCGCAGGCTGGCGTCGTGGTCTTCGGACAGCGCGAGCACGGCCTCCACCACGTCGCGGCGGACCGCGTCGAGCGACGGGAAGCGGAGGGCGCCGAGCTCGAGGGGCGCGCCCGCTCCCCCGTCCCTCTTCGTCTCGGAGGGCGGGAGGAGGATGAGCACTACCGCTCCAGGAAGGCCAGCGCCGCCTCGACGTTCTCGCCGAGCGGGCGGCAGGTGTCGAGGCTGATGCGCGGGAGCGACGCGGCGGCGCCGCGCCACTCGTCGTAGTCGGCGATGCTCTGCTCGACCGCGTAACCGGTCACGAGACCGGTCCGCTTGGAGAGGCGCTCCTCGTGGGTCGCTTCGTCGGTGCACACGGTCTCGATGACGTGGAGCTTGACGTCGCAGCGCTGAGCGAGGTCGCGCCACTGCAGCCGGGCGGGCTCCACGGCGTTCACCGCGTCGACGACGACGGAACGACCGGACTGGAGGACCTGCTCGGCCATGGTCTCCGCCACGAGGTACGCGGCGAGACCGGTCGGCTGGTCGGCGTCGATCCCGGCACGCAGAATCGCCGCCTCGATGGGGTCGACCGAGATGGCCGTCGCCCCCAGGCGGCCGGCGAGGATCTCGGCCATGGTCGACTTGCCGGAGCCGGGCAGCCCCGCCATCGCGACGAGGACGGGGACGCGGACGTCACCGAACTGCCGGTCCAGCGGGGCTGCCTGCTCTGCCATGTCAGACGAGCTCCGCCTGACGGGCCACGATCGTGACCGTGTTGTTCTCGACGGAGAGGAAGCCGTCGTCGGCCTGCGCCGCGATCGACTCGCCCCCGTTCAGGGTGACGCGCACCTCGCCCTCGGCGAGGATGGCGAGCAGCGGCTCGTGGCCGGGCAGGATACCGATCTGCCCCTCCACGGTCCGCGCCACGACCATGCTCGCCTCCCCCGACCACACCTCGTGGTCGGCGGCGACGACGCTCACGTTGAGGACAGCCATGTCAGCTGTTCTCCTTCTGGATCTGCGCCCACTTCTCCTCGACGTCGGAGATCGCACCGACGTTGAAGAACGCCTGCTCGGCGACGTGGTCGAACTCGCCCTTGGCGATGGCATCGAACGACTCGATGGTGTCCTTCAGCGGGACGGTCGAGCCCTCGACACCGGTGAACTTCTTCGCCATGTAGGTGTTCTGCGAGAGGAACTGCTGGATGCGGCGGGCGCGCGACACGGTGATCTTGTCCTCTTCGGACAGCTCGTCCACACCGAGGATCGCGATGATCTCCTGCAGCTCCTTGTTCTTCTGGAGGATCTGCTTGACCGTGGTGGCCACGCGGTAGTGGTCCTCACCCAGGTAGCGGGGGTCGAGGATGCGCGAGGTCGAGGTCAGCGGGTCGACCGCCGGGTACAGGCCCTTCGACGCGATCTCACGGGAGAGCTCGGTCGTGGCGTCGAGGTGCGCGAACGTGGTCGCCGGCGCCGGGTCGGTGTAGTCGTCGGCCGGCACGTAGATCGCCTGCAGCGAGGTGATCGAGTGGCCGCGGGTCGAGGTGATGCGCTCCTGCAGCTGACCCATCTCGTCGGCGAGGTTCGGCTGGTAGCCCACCGCGGACGGCATGCGGCCGAGCAGCGTGGACACCTCGGAACCGGCCTGCGTGAACCGGAAGATGTTGTCGATGAAGAGCAGCACGTCCTGGTTCTGCACGTCGCGGAAGTACTCCGCCATCGTCAGGGCCGAGAGCGCGACGCGGAGACGGGTCCCCGGCGGCTCGTCCATCTGGCCGAAGACGAGCGCGGTCTTGTCGAAGACGCCCGCCTCCTCCATCTCGTGGATGAGGTCGTTGCCCTCACGGGTGCGCTCGCCGACACCGGCGAAGACCGAGACACCGCCGTGGTCCTGCGCGACGCGCTGGATCATCTCCTGGATGAGGACGGTCTTGCCGACGCCCGCACCACCGAAGAGGCCGATCTTGCCACCCTGCACGTACGGGGTGAGCAGGTCGATGACCTTGATGCCGGTCTCGAACAGCTGGGTCTTGGACTCGAGCTGGTCGAACGCGGGCGGCTGACGGTGGATGGACCAGCGCTCGGTGATCTCGATCTGCTCGCCCGGCTCGGCGTTGAGGACGTCACCGGTCACGTTGAAGACCTTGCCCTTGGTCACGTCGCCGACCGGCACCGTGATGGGGGCGCCGGTGTCGCGCACCTCGCCGCCGCGGACCAGGCCGTCGGTCGGCTTCAGGGCGATGGCGCGGACCAGGTCGTCGCCGAGGTGCTGGGCGACCTCGAGCGTGATCTCGGTCGACTGCTCGCCGATCGTGATGGTGGTCTTGAGGGCGTTGTAGATGCCCGGGATCGAGTCGTGCGGGAACTCGATGTCGACGACCGGACCGGTGACGCGGGCGATGCGTCCCACGCCGGCCGGCTGCGCGGTCGAAGCCTGGGCTTCGGCGGTAGCGGTAGTCATGATTCGTTCTCTTCTCGTGTTAGACGTTCGTCCGGGTCAGCTGGCGGAGCTCAGGGCGTCCGCGCCGCCCACGATCTCGGAGATCTGCTGGGTGATCTCGGCCTGACGGGCGTTGTTGGCCAGGCGGGTGTAGTCGGTGATGAGCTTGTCGGCGTTGTCGCTCGCCGCCTTCATCGCCTTCTGGGTCGCGGCGTGCTTCGAGGCGGCCGACTGGAGCATGGCGTTGAAGATGCGGCTCTCGATGTAGACCGGCAGCAGCGCGTCGAGCACGGTGCCGACGTCGGGCTCGAACTCGTACAGCGGCAGGACCTGCGTGCGGTCCGGCTCCTCCACGCCCTCCACGACCTCCAGGGGCAGCAGGCGGACGACCTGCGGCTCCTGGGTCAGCATGCTGACGAAGCGGTTGTAGATGATGTGGATCTCGTCGACGCCGCCGTCGGACGCGTCGCGCAGGAAGGACTCCAGGATCGCGTCGCTGATCTCCTTGGCCTGCTCGAACTCGGGGGCGTCGGTGTTGCCGGTCCACACCCGCTCGAACGCGCGGCGGCGGAAGCTGAAGTAGCCCTGCGCCTTGCGGCCGACGAGGAAGTAGACGACGTCCTTGCCCTGGCCGCGCAGCAGCTCGGCGAGCTTCTCGGCCTCCTTGAGCACGTTCGAGTTGAACGCGCCGGCGAGACCGCGGTCCGACGAGAAGATGACGATCGCGGCGCGCTCGATCTTCTCCGGCTCGGTGGTCAGCACGTGCTCGACGTTCGAGTAGGTCGCCACCGCCGACACCGCGCGCGTGATCGCACGGGCGTACGGCGAGGAGGCGGCCACTCGCGCCTGCGCCTTCTGGATGCGTGAGGCGGAGATCAGCTCCATCGCACGGGTGATCTTCTTGGTCGTCTGGGCAGAACGGATCTTCTGCCGGTAGACCCGAAGCTGGGCTCCCATGTGTCTCCTAAATCCCTGGCCGGCGCGTCAGCGCTTGGCCTTGACGATACGCTCCTGGTCGACGTCCTCTTCGGCGATGGCCTCGAACTCCTCGCGTCCGACCGAGGCGAGCGGCTTGCCCTCACCGGTCTGGAACTCGAGCTTGAACTTGTCCACCTCGGTGCCGAGCTTCGCGACGGTGTCGTCATCGAGGACGTTCGTCTCGCGCAGCGTGGTGAGGATGTCGGTGTTGCGGCGGAGGTGGTCGAGCAGCTCCGACTCGAAGCGCAGCACGTCCTCTACGGCGACCTCGTCCAGCTTGCCGTTGGTGCCGGCCCAGATCGAGACGACCTGCTCCTCCACCGGGTACGGCGAGTACTGCGGCTGCTTGAGCAGCTCGGTGAGGCGCGCGCCGCGGGCGAGCTGGCGACGGCTGGCCGCGTCGAGGTCGGACGCGAACATCGCGAAGGCCTCGAGCGAGCGGTACTGGGCCAGCTCGAGCTTGAGCGTGCCGGAGACCTTCTTGATCGACTTGACCTGGGCGTCACCGCCGACGCGGGACACCGAGATGCCGACGTCGACCGCGGGACGCTGGTTGGCGTTGAACAGGTCGGACTGCAGGAAGATCTGGCCGTCGGTGATCGAGATCACGTTGGTCGGGATGTACGCCGAGACGTCGTTCGCCTTGGTCTCGATGATCGGCAGGCCGGTCATCGAGCCGGCGCCCAGCTCGTCGGAGAGCTTGGCACAACGCTCCAGCAGGCGGGAGTGCAGGTAGAAGACGTCGCCCGGGTAGGCCTCGCGTCCCGGCGGACGACGGAGGAGGAGCGACACGGCGCGGTAGGCCTCGGCCTGCTTCGACAGGTCGTCGAAGATGATCAGGACGTGCTTGCCGCCGTACATCCAGTGCTGGCCGATGGCCGAGCCGGTGTAGGGGGCCAGGTACTTGAAGCCGGCCGGGTCGGAGGCGGGGGCTGCGACGATGGTGGTGTACTCCATCGCGCCGGCGTCCTCGAGCGCACCCTTCACCGAGGCGATGGTCGAGCCCTTCTGGCCGATCGCGACGTAGATGCAACGGACCTGCTTGTTGACGTCGCCCGACTCCCAGTTGGCCTTCTGGTTGATGATCGTGTCGATCGCGATGGCCGTCTTGCCGGTCTGGCGGTCGCCGATGATGAGCTGGCGCTGGCCGCGGCCGACGGGGATCATGGCGTCGATCGCCTTGATGCCGGTCTGCAGCGGCTCGTGCACCGACTTGCGCTGCATGACGCCGGGAGCCTGGAGCTCCAGCTCGCGGCGGCCCTCGGTGGCGATCTCGCCCAGGCCGTCGATCGGGTTGCCGAGCGGGTCGACCACGCGGCCGAGGTAGCCGTCGCCGACGGGAACGGAGAGGACCTCGCCGGTGCGGGTCACCTCCATGCCCTCGACGATCTCGTCGAACTCGCCGAGGATCACGACGCCGACCTCGTTCTCGTCCAGGTTCTGGGCGAGGCCCAGGGTCCCGTTCGAGAAGCGGATGAGCTCGTTGGCCATCACGCCGGGGAGGCCCTCGACGTGCGCGATGCCGTCGGAGGCGTCCAGGACGTGGCCCACCTCGGTGGTCTCGGCCTTGGACGGCTCGTACTTGGTGACGAAGTCCTGGAGCGCGCTCCGGATCTCATCGGGGCTGATCTGAATGTCTGCCATGGTTGTTCCCTCTGTAGAGGCGGTCAGCCCGCCAGCTGAAGTCGTAGTTCGTTGAGGCGCGACGCGATGCTGCCGTCGATCACGTCGTCGCCGATCTGCACCCGCAGACCGCCGATGATCGCCGGGTCGACGACCTGGGTGAGCTCGAGCTCGCCGTAGGTCGCGGAGAGCGCGGCCCGGAGTCGCTCCGCCTGGGCCGCCGGAAGGGGCGTGGCCGTGGTGACGGTCGCGATGGTCCGCCCGTGCTGGGCGGCGACGATGCGGGTCGCGTCGCGCACGGCCTCCCGGATGCTGCGGCCGCGGGGCTGCAGCACCAGCTGGCGCACGATGGCGACGGTCTGCGCCGACGCCTTGCCCGCGAGCAGGCGCTCGGCGAGAGCGGCCTTGGCCTCGGGGTCGGCGAGCTTGCTGCGCAGCGCGAGCTCGAGCTGCGCGTCGGAGGTCACGGCGCCCCCGAACGCGAGCAGCTCGGCCACGAGGTCGACACCGGCCGGCACCGAAGCGGCGATCGAGCGGATGCCGAGCTCTTCGATGGCGGCGGGCACGTCGTCCTGTCCGGACCACCGCTCAGCGGCGATGACGGTCAGCAGCTCGACGGCCGGTGCGGACAGCGAGCCGAAGACGCGCTGCACGAGGGCCTTCTTGCCGGCGGCGTCCGCCGAGGGGTCGCTGAGGACCGCGCGGAGCTGGGCGGAGTCGGCGACGACTCGTCCTGCGGCGAACAGGTCTTCAGCCGTCGCCAGATCGGCCTTGGATCCCAGGCCGGCCAGAGCCGACGCGGCCCGGGCCAATGCTTCTCTGGTGGCGCTTCCCATTACTTGCTCGACCCTGCCTTCTCGCTCGCCTCGAGGTCGGCCAGGAAGCGGTCGACGATCGCCTGCGACTTCTTGTCGTCGGTGAGAGCCTCGCCGACCACGCCGGAGGCGAGGTCGATCGCGAGCGAGCCCACCTCGCTGCGCAGCGAGACCAGCGCGCTCTGGCGCTCCGCCTCGATCTGCGCCTGGGCGGACGCGGTGACGCGCGCGGCCTCGGCCGTCGCGGTCTCCTTCGCCTCGGCGACGATCTTCTGACCGTCGGTGCGGGCCTGCTCGCGGATGCGGCCGGCCTCCGCTCGGGCGTCGGCGAGCTGGGCGGTGTACTCCTCCAGCAGCGCCTCGGCCTTGTGCTGGGCCTCGTCGGCCTTCGCGATGTTGCCCTCGATCGCCTCGGCACGCTCATCCAGCAGCTTCTTCATGCGCGGAAGAACGAGCTTCCAGAAGAAGAACAGGATGACGATGAAGCAGATGAGCGCGCCGATGATGTCGGGCCACGCGGGAATCAGCGGGTTGTGCTGTTCCTCGGTGGCGGCCCTGAGCACGCCGTTAAGCATCGTTCCTCCTTACAGGACGGGCTGAAGGGGACTCAGACGAAGATGAAGTAGGTCGCGATGCCGATGAAGGCCAGCGCCTCGGTGAACGCGATACCGATGTACATCAGGACCTGGAGACGGCCGGCCAGCTCGGGCTGACGGGCGACGCCCTCGATGGTCTTGCCGACGACGATGCCCACGCCGATGGCCGGGCCGATGGCGGCGAGGCCGTAACCGACGGTGGCGATGTTGCCGTTGATTGCAGCGATGTCCACGTTGTGTGTTTCCTTCCGTGATGGCGATCCGTGCGGGTGCGCGGATCGTTCTTAGTGTTCCTCGGCGACTGCCAGCTGGATGTAGACAGCGGTGAGCAGCGCGAAGACGTAGGCCTGCAGGACTGCGACCAGGATCTCGAACAGGGTGAAGACGAAGCCGAAGGCGAAGGTGCCGATTCCGAAGAGCGCCCAGAGGCCGCCGGCGTTGAAGAAGAAGAAGGTCGTCGCCGTGAAGAACAGGACGAGCAGGAGGTGCCCGACGACCATGTTCATCAGGAGTCGGAGCGTCAGCGTGATCGGCCGCAGGATGAACGTCGAGACGAACTCGATCGGCGTCACGATGATGTACAGGAACCACGGCACCCCGGGCGGGAAGAGCGCGTTCTTGAAGAAGTTCTTGGGGCTCTTCTTGACGCCGGCGTAGATGAACGCGATGTACGCGACGATCGCCAGCAGCATCGGCACGGCGATGACCGACGTGCCCGCGATGTTCAGGAAGGGGATGATACCCGTAATGTTGAAGAACAGCACCATGAAGAAGATGGTGGTCAGCAGCGGCAGGAAGCGCCGGCCGTCCTTCTTGCCGAGCAGGTCCTCCGCGATGTTCACGCGCACGAAGTCGAGCCCCATCTCCACCACCGACTGGAAGCGGCCGGGGATCAGCTTCATGCGGCGCGTGCCGAGCCAGAAGATGAGGATCAGCGCGATCGTGGCGATGAGCCGGACCACGATGATGCGGTTGAACTCGAGGCCACCGATGGTGAACAGGGTCGGCGGGAAGAACTCTTCGATCGAGGGACCGTGGAAGCTGCCATCATCGGAGCTTGCGGCCTGGACCAGCAGGTTCACAGCGTTAGCTAACAGCGCTATCTCCTGTTTCGGGGCGTCGAGCCGAGGGCTCTCGCGACGACGAACGGTGGACACCCGCAAAATGCCGCGCCCCAAGTTCTCGTGGCGCGATTCGGGTGGGGGATCGTGATAACTCTACAAGAGTTTTCGCAGGGTAACGAATCGAAAACGACTCAGCGCTTCTCCCCCGGGAGGGTCACGTCGCTGACGTAGGGCACGCGGGATCGGAACACCACGATCATGTCGACGACGAGCGACCCGATCACGCCCGCGATGAGGCTCAGGAAGAGCACGACGGGGTTGATCCAGGGCTGATCGCGCAGCACGATCGCGAGCACCAGGAACAGCACGAACTTGACGATCCAGCCGCCCAGCACGATGCCGAAGAACAGCCCGACGAAGAGGTCGGAGCCGATGAAGCGGTTGGCGATGAGGATGCTCAGCGCGGTGATGCTCAGGAACACCGCGGCCATCACGGTGCCGATGAGCGCGCTCGTCACGCCGATCCAGCCGGCGAAGAGGCCGCCGAGCAGCATCCCGGCCACGGCGATGATCCCGGCCAGGATGAGGCCGTACTTGAGCACGTCCCGCAGGACCGGGGTCGAGGTGGGC
>NZ_JBPGXM010000036.1:0-27567 GCF_056755495.1 Leifsonia sp. KNZ12-8B | reverse complement strand
GGGGTGGGGCTGCCGGGGGGGCGCCCCGGCCCCGGCTGGCGCGTGCCGGGGGTCTGGCGGGGGGGGCGGGCGCGGCCCGCCGGGGGGCGGCCGCCGGCGAGCCGCGTCTCCACCCGGCGCACCGCGTCGACGACAGGCCGCGCTCCGTGCCCCACCGCGCAGGATGCCGCGATGAGGACGGCCGCGGCGAAGAGCCCTGCGGCGGGATGCACGGTCAGCAGCAGAGCGCCGGCGAGCGCCCCGAGACCGATGAGCGCGATCGCGAGCACGCGCCGTGGCCAGCGCTGCGACGATCGCCTCCCGAACCAGGAGTCGGCCGCCAGGCCGGTGAGCGTGGAGGTGACCACCACGGTCGTGACGTCGGCGACGGCGAGGTGGCGGGCGGCCGCCGCCTGCAGACCCATCGCCAGCGCCAGCACGGCCGTCGTCGCCAGCTCGACGGGCAGCGAGCGGGGCAGGAAGGTGAGCCCTCCGCTCAGCGCGGTGAGCGCGGCGACGACGCCGAACACGGAGGTCGTCCGCGTCGACCAGCCAGACCCGGCGGTCCGCAGCAACCGGCCCGCGATCACCGCGCCCAGCATGAAGGCGGCGAGCGCGACGGCCGGCCCCGCGACCGGGAGGCCGTCACCGCCGGCGAGCGCCATTCCGAGGATGACGACGTTGCCCGTCATGTTCGCCGTGAACACCCGGTCGAGCCCGAGGTAGCCGATGGCGTCGACGATCCCCGTCGTGAAGGTGAGCGCGAGCAGCGGGACGACCCCCGACCAGAGCTCGCGCCAGCGCAATGGCGCGGTCTCGCCGGGGGTGGCCCGTCCGGGTGTGGCCCGTCCGGTCATGCGACTCCCTCCGGGTGGACCGCCGCGCCGACGTGCGCGGCCGCGATCCGCCAGCGGTCGCCGTCGAGACGCCACACCTGGGTGATCGTCGCCCGGCCGCCTGCCGCGTCGACGGTCGTCGCGGCGGTCACGGCGACACCCGGCGCGACGTCGACGGCCACGAGCCGGCTCACCGTCCGGGCCGGAGCGCCGCCCCGCGCCCGGCGGAACCGCGAGATCTCGTCGTGTCCGACACGGGTCCCGTCACGATCGGTGCGGAGGGCGCCGGAGGTCCGGACGAAGGCGTCGTCGAGGATCGCGATGTCGTCGGCCATGAGGGCGTCCTCATAGCGCCAGAAGGCCTCCACAAGACCGGGAGGCAGTGTGCCGCCTCCCGGGTTCTCAGTATCCGCTCTCGTCAAAGTCGGCCTTCCTGATCCGCGCGTGCGCGCCCTTCACCTGGTCCACGACCTGGGAGATGTCGAAGTCCGTGGCGGCGCTCAGGTACGCGTACGACGACGCCTCGTCCATGCCGTATTGCGCCTCCAGCAGCCGGAGCGCCCGCCGGACGCAGGCCCGCACGGCCTCGTCGAGGTCCTCGTCGAGACCGATCGGCACCCAGTGCTCGTCCGTCTCGGCGAGCGGCCCGTCGAGCGACCCGAACCGCTCGAGCGCCTCCTCCGCCGGGGTCAGGTCGAACCGCACGGTCGCCGTGAGCGAGCCCTCCAGCGCGGTCAGCGCGACCTCGCCGTCCCCCTGCGCGAAGTGCGGATCGCCGACGAAGGCGAGCGCCTCCGGCACGAGCACGGGCAGGTGCAGCCGCGCGCCCGCCGTGAGCAGCCTGATGTCGAGGTTGCCGCCGTGCGGGCCCGGCGGCACGGAATGCGGTCGCAGGGTCCCCGGGACGGCGACGCCCATGATGCCGAGGAAGGCCGCCGCCGGGAAGCGCGGCGACCGGCCGCGCTCGGAGCGGATGACCGCGCCGCCCTCCCCGTCGAGGACGGCCAGGATGCTGCGCGACCCGGCCCCGGACGGCAGCTCGCCCGCGAGGGCGCCCCGGCCGTGGCGGCTGGAGATGACGCCGTACGGCACGCGGGGGACGGCCTCCTCCAGCGTCATCGTGAGGACGTCGCCGACCCGCGCGCCACGCACGGCGATCGGGCCGTTGACGACATGCGGGCCGTCCTCCCGGCCCCGCCCGCCCGCCGCCGCGATCGCGAGCGCGTCGGGCAGGACCTCGTCGGCGCCGTAGCCGAAGGCGCCGAAGAAGGCGACGGGATCGCTGCCCTGATCGGGGAGGAGCCCTTCGTGGCTCACGGTGTCGATGCGCACGCTGTCGCCAGGGTCGATGGTGAGGACGGGGTGGTCGAGAGCGCACGGCAGGCGCCCCCAGAGCACGGAGTCGGGGGTCGCCGGGAGGGAGTGGAGGACGCTCATCGGGCCGCCTCCGCGGCGAGCGCGACCGCCGGGGCCGCGGCGAGCGCCGACCCTGGCCCCTCCCACACCCGCGAACGCGTCTCGCGGTACACGATGCGACCGCCCGAGACGACGAGCGAGCGGGCGGGCGGGTCCAGCACGATCCCGGTCGGGTCCGTCGTGTCGAACACCACCAGGTCGGCGCGATCGCCCTGCCGCAGCCCGCGGTCGGCGGAGGGGTCGATCGCCGCGTGCGCCGCCGTCGTCGCCATCGCGAGCACACGCTCGAAGTCGGCGGAGGACGAGAGGTGGCTCACCCGGGCGAGCAGCAATGCCATGTCGAGCGGATCGACCGTGCCCGTCGGCGTGAAGGCGTTCTGGATGTTGTTGGAGGAGAGCGCGGTGGGCACCCCGGCGCGCCAGAGCGCGTCGATCGGGGCGACGCCGCGGCGGATGTTGCGCTCGTCCGCGCGACCGGTCAGGTACAGGTCGGTCGCCGGCAGCACGACGACGGTGACCGCGGCCGCGGCGAGGCGGTCGAGGGTGCGATCCCGGGCTGCCAGCGTCAGCGATGCGAGCGAGGTCGCGTGGCCGATGGAGACGCGACCCTCCAGGCCGCGCCGGATGACGCCCTCGGCGACGGTCCCGGCCAGCGCGAAGCGCGGATCGGACGTGTCGTCGGCGAGGTCGAGGTGCAGATCGGCGGGCACGCCGAACTCGACGGCCAGATCGAGCACGAGGTCGACGTGGGCGACGGCGTCCTCGAGCGTCCGCTCGGCGTACGGGCAGCCTCCGACGACCGCATCGGGCAGGCTGAGAGCCTCCCGCAGCAGCGGCTCGGTCCCCGGGCGGCAGAGCAGGCCCTCCTGCGGGAAGACCGCGAGCTGCAGCCGCAGCACGTCGCGCATGCGCTCGGCGAGGGCCGCCAGCTCGGTCACGCTGAGCAGCCCGACGCCCGGATCGACCTCGGTGTGCGCGCGGATCGCCGTCGTGCCGTTGGAGACGGCGGCGGCGATCACGCGTTCGGCGCGGGAGCGGACGTCGTCGGGCGTGAAGCGCGCCTTGCGCTCCGCCGTGTGCGCGATCGCGTCGCTCAGCCCGGCGCCCTCGGCGACGGCCCCCAGGTACGCCTTGTCGAGGTGGAGGTGGGGCTCGGCGAACGAGGGCGCGACCACCCGCCCGCCGAGCTCCTCCACCCGGAACGCCGGCGGCAGCGGATCGGCTGCCGAGGCTCCGGCCGGGCGGACCGACCGGATGACGCCGCCGTCCACGACGATGTCGACCGGACCGGCCGCGCCCGGCACGGTGGCGTTCCGCAGCAGCAGGTCGGTCACGACACCCCCGCCGGAACGCCGAGCAGGGCGTCGACCCGCTCGGCGACGGCGAGCAGCAGCTCGTCCTCTCCGGGCCGGGCGACCAGGCACAGGCCGACCGGCAGGCCGTCGACCTCGGCGAGCGGGAGGCTGACCGCGGGAAGGCCGCCGAGGCCCGCGATGCAGGTCATGGCGATGGTCTGGCCGCGCAGCCGCCCCTTCGACTCGGCGTCCAGGTCGATGCGCGGCGCCGGGCCCGACGCCGTCGCGAACGCGAGGACTCCTCCCGCGGGCAGGACCGCCTCCAGCGCGCGGCGGACCTGTCGCCCCGCCTCGTCCGCGAGCACCGCGCGGGAGGGGTCGGCCGCGGCCGCATCCCGCATCCGCGCCGTGATGCCGGGGCCGAGGTCGGGCCGGCGCTCGGTCACCCAGGTGCCGTGCGTGGCCCAGATGTCGGCGAGCTGACGGGCCATGAAGGCGGCGCGCCAGTCCGGCAGCCCACCGCCGGCCAGCTCGGCCTCGGTCAGCGGAACCCCGAGGTGCCCGGCCAGCCGCGCGGCCGCGGCCGCGACCGCATCGGCCGTGTCCGGGTCCGCCAGGGCGAGCACGTCCGTCGCGAGCACGATCGCGGACGCCTCCTCCGCCACCGGCAGGGCGCCGGGGGCGAGCAGGACGCCCGCCGCCGTCGAGATGGCCTTCCCGGTCGACGCGAGCACGCCGACGGTGTCGAACGCCGGCGCCAGAGCCACCAGGCCGTCGACGGGGATGCGCCCGTGCGTCGTGCGGATGCCGAACACGCCGCAGTACGACGCCGGCACCCGCGTCGATCCTCCGGTGTCGGTCGCGAGCGCATACTCCACCAGTCCCGCCGCGACGGCGGAGACCGATCCGCTCGACGAGCCGCCGGGGATGCGCTCCGGCGCCCGCGGGTTCAGCGGGGTGCCGTAGTGCACGTTCGTGCCCGAGAGACTGAACGCCAGCTCGTCGCTGTGGGCGATGCCGACGACCGTCGCCCCGGCCTCCCGCCAGCGCTCCACGGCCCAGGCGCTGCGCTCCGAGACGGGGGATGACGCGAGCCAGTCGGGCGTGCCGGCGCCGGTCCGCCGGCCGGCGACGTCGAAGAGGTCCTTCACCACGGTCGTGGTGCCGGCGAGCGGCCCGTCCGCCGCGCCTTCGACGAGCACGGCCGGTCCGACCCGCAGGGCGCGGGTCCGCTCGGCGACCTCGGCCGAGGGGAGCTCGACGCTCATGCGTCCACCACCACGAGCCGGTTGGCGACCGTGTTGAGCTCTTCGATGCCGCGGTCGGACAGCAGCACGGTGCCGCCGATGCAGACCCGCTTGCCGTCGCGCAGCGCGTTCGGCTCGAACGCGAAGGCGACGCCCTCGGTGATCTCGAAGTCTCCGTCGAGGCCGACGCCGCCAGGGAGCTTGGGGAGGTGCGCCAGGGCCGGGTCGACGCCAGGATCGATGCGGGTGGCGCTGTTGTAGATCACCGGCGCGACGGTCTGGACCATCGGACCGGTGTTCCAGGTCTTCGACCGGGCGAGCGGCTCGTCCATGATCGCGGCGAGCTCGGCGAAGCGCAGGCCCGGCCGGAGGGCGGCGATCCCGGCGGCGTACGACTCCAGGCAGACCTCCTCGAGCTCGCGCAGCAGCCGGTCCGGCTCGCCGATCGAGACGTCGATCTGCTGCTGGCTCTCGAATCCGCCGTAGAAGGCGAAGATCTCGGAGGCGATCGAGTCGCCCTTCTGCAGGATGTGCGGCCGGCCTCCCATCGCGAACCACTCGGGCTGGCCCCAGCCGAAGCGGCTGGATCCGGCGCGCTCCAGGATGAAGGGCGCCCGCATCCACCCGCCGCCGGCGATGATCGCCTCGACCGCTGCGGCCGTCACGACGCTCTCCGGGACTCCGACGCCCGCCGCCTCCACGTAGGCCAGGCACGCCGCCTCGCCGATGGCGGACGCCTTGCGGATCATCTCCTGCTCCTCGGCGCTCTTGACCAGCGTGAGGGTCTCGTACTCGTCGGCGACGTCGACGAAGGTCACGCCGGGCAGCTCGGCCAGGATCGTCGTCCAGGTCGCGAACGGGATCACCCCGTTCCACTGCCCGACCGCGCGGCTGGTCAGGCCCACGACGCCGACCGTCGCCCGCTCGAGGCCGTGCTCGCGGACCGCCGAGATGAGGGAGCCGACGGGGTTGCCGCTGCGCCAGTTGTCCGTCCAGCGCTCGTACCGGGCGCCCGCCTCGTCGTAACGGTTGATCGGCACGTCGCCGAGCAGCACGAGCGGCTCCTCGGTCGGTGTGAGCAGCACGATCGCGTGCTGCTCCTCGTTGGTGAGGTAGGAGTCGTTCGCGTTGCGGCCCCAGCCGAACACCACGAGGGCGTCGAGGCCGTTGCGGGAGAGCAGCCCGCGGACCAGCGCCCAGCGGCGGTCGCGCTCGGCGAGGCTGAGGGTCGGGAAGACGTCGGCGGTGTGCTCGATGGTGTTGGGGACGGTGACGATGGTCATGCGGAGTGCCTCTCTCGTGGGGGGACGGTCGGAACGGTGGCGGCCGGCGGCGTGACCGCTGCCGCCGGGATGAGGGAACCGATCGCGGAGCGGAGGGCCGCGGCGCTGTCGGTGATGAAGGCGAGTGCGCCGCCCTCCTCGAGCGGACCGGCGAGGGCGTCGAGCCCTGGTGCGGCCCCGGTGGCGGCGAGCGCCTCGTACTCGCGGGTCAGCCGGACGACCTCGGCGAACTCCGCGACGGTGAGGTCGGGGTGGCCGGCCTGCCAGACGGGGTCGTCGATGAAGAGCGGCATCCCGGCGAACCCGCCGATCACGCCCTCGATCGACAGGTTCAGGTCGGGGGCGCCGGCCGCGAGCGCACCGAGCACCGCCTGCCAGTCGATGACGCCCTGGCCGACCGGGGCCAGGAAGCGCGTAATCCCCTCCGGCGTGAAGGCGAGCGCGACATCGCGGACGTGCGACATGCGCACGTACGGGGCCACCCGTCGGGCGGCGGCGACCGGGTCCTCCGCGCGCACGAGCACGTTCGCGGTGTCGAAAGTGATGCCGAACGCGTCCGGTCCGGCCTCCTCCACCAGGCGCACGACCTCGAAGGAGGTGATCTCCTCGTGCGTCTCGAGATTGAGGTGCGCGCCGGTGTCCCGCAGGACCGGGGCCAGCCGGTGGAGCACCTTCGCGGTCGCCGCCAGCTGCTCGCTCCAGTCGACGTCGGTGCGGAAGCGGTCGCACGCGTAGAGGCCGCGGATGCGGAACTGGTAGTTCGCCGTCGCGGTCCAGAGCTCGGTGACGCCGACGGCTGTGAGCGCCCGGATGATCCTCTCGAGGCCCAGCAGGTAGTCGCCCTCCCCCAGTGCGCGGATCTCCGGGAACTCCGGGGTCGCGAACGGGTTCACCTTGGCCGCGCCGACCTCCAGGTACAGGCCGAGATCGGAGGCCGCCGCGGCGACGTCCGCGAGCTCTCCCGGGTCGAGGGTGGGGCTCAGCTCGAAGGCGGTGCGGAAGAACGCGCCGTCGAGCCCGAGCTCGGCGACCTTCTGCAGCGTCCCGAGGGCTCCGAGCTCGGCCGCGCCCGGGAACTTGCTGGTGTCGGTGCCGACCCGGAACGTCATGCGCCGGCCTCCGCGTCGCCGTCGGCGTTGTCTCGCAGGTCGACGAGACCGCGGGAGAAGACGTTGGCTGGGTCGTACTCCTTCTTCACCGCGACCAGACGCGGGAACTTGTCGCCGTAGACGGCGCGGGCGACCGCCTCATCCCCCTGCACGGAGGTGAAGTTGATGTAGGTGCCGCGCTGGTACGGGGTGAGCGCACGGTCGAAGTCGCGCGCCCAGTCCACCAGGGGCGCCTTCTCTCCCGGGTACTCCCAGTCAGCGCCGATGTTCGCGCTGAAGGGGGCGCCGACGCCCGCGGTCGAGTCGTTGGAGGAGTCGCGCGGCTCCGGCGAACCGGCGATCAGCTCGAACGGGCACATGAGCTGGTGGGAGATGAAGGCGCTGGAGTTGAGACTGCGGCCCGGGTACGCGTCGACCCGCTCCAGGATGGTGTCGATCGCCTCGCCGGACAGCGTGTTGAGGAAGGTGTGCTTCCAGTAGTGCGCGACTCCGTACCGGAACTCGTCGTCGGTCGAGTGCTGCAGTGTCACGTGCGGGATCGTCCGGAGCGACTCGTAGATCGGCTCGGCCGGCCCGAACATCCCGGCCGTCGCCGCTTCCTCGTCCGCCGGGTCGCCGTAGAACACGGTCGCGACCGAGATGATCGGCCTGCCGCGGTGCTCCGCCGGGAGCTGCGACCAGTACTCCGGGGCGTTGAGCAGCCGCACGTACGTGCCCACGTTCTTCGGGGCCGCCAGGCCCCACTCCGCGAAGTGCGCGAGCAGCGCCTTGCGGTCGTCCGCGCCGTAGATCGCCTGGCGGACGGTCGCCTCACCGGGCAGGTCGACGTAGCGGTAGACGAACTTCGTGGCGATGCCGTAGTTGTGGCCTGCGCCCTTGAGCGCCCAGAACAGGTCGGCATGGTGGTCGGCGTCGACGGTGAGGATGCGGCCGTCGGCGACGACAACTTCGATCTGCTGCACGTGGTCGACCGTCGCTCCGAACATGCGCGCGAGGTAGCCGAAGCCGCCCCCGAGCGTCAGTCCGGCGACGCCGGTGTGCGAGACGACGCCGGCGGGTACCGCGACGCCGAGCTCGGCGGCCGGCCGGTCGACGTCGCCCCAGCGGCAGCCCGCGCCGACGGTGACGGTGCGCGCCTCGGTGTCGAACGTCACCTCGTTCAGGAGCGCGGTGTCGATCAGCACCGATCCTGTCGCGACCGAGGTTCCGGCGAGGTTGTGCCCGCCCGAGCGGACCGTCAGCGGCACGCCGTTGGTCACGCACCACACGAGCGCGTCCGAGACGTCCTGCGCAGTCTCGCAGCGGACGATGGCAGACGGGTACCGGTCGATGTCGGCGTTCCAGACGCGACGCAGGAGGTCGTAGTCGGGGTGGTCGGGGTAGACGACCCGGCAGCGGACGGCGTCGGCGAGCGCGGCGACGGCGAGCGCGGTGGAGTCGGTGTCGGTGATGGCTGTCATTGCTGTTCTCTTTCGCTCGGTCGGTCGCGGCTCGGTCGGTCGCGGTTCAGGCGGTCGCGGTGACGGCGCGGGCGGCCAGCCGCTCGCGGAGGTGGTCGGCGCAGGCGGCGACGAATCGGTCGTGCTCGCCGGGGTCGGGCCGGAAGGCGCGCAGCTGCTCGATCGTTTCCGCCTCGCCGGCGGCGGCGCGCGCCTCGTACCCGGCCGCCCGGCGGCCCAGCTCGGCGAGCGCGTCCTGGGTCAGGTCGGGGTGCCCTGCCCGCCACGTCGGATCGCCGGTGTGGAGACGCATCTCGGCGCGCACCGGCCCGATCCCCTCGATCGTGAGGTTGATGTCGGGACGGGCGGCCAGCAGGAGGTCGAGGGCGGCATCCCAGTCGATGACCCCCTGTCCGCAGGGCGCGATGAATCGGGAGATGCCCTCGTCGGTGCGCCACAGTGCGGCGTCGCGCAGCTGCGTCGTGCGCACGTGCGGCGCGATGCGGGCGATGCCCTCCAGCGGCACCTCGGCGCGCACGGCGAGATTGGCCGGGTCGAGGCAGACGCCGAGCACGTCGTCGCCGACGGCCTCGATCAGCCGCAGCAGTTCGAAGGTCGTGATCTCCTCGTGCGTCTCCAGGTTGAGGCGCACCCCGTTGGCCCGCAGGGCGGGGGCGAGCCTCCGCAGGAGGTTCTCGGTGGCCCGCAACTGGTCCGCCCAGTCGGTGTCGGTCCGGAAGCGGTCGGTGAAGTAGATGCCGGGGTAGGGCTTGTACCCGCCGACGGCTGTCCACGTCTCGGTCCACCCGTACGCCGCGCAGGTCTCGATCATGCGCTCCATGCCGGCGACGTAGCTGCCGCGGCCGAGGTCGCGAACGCGCGGGAGCTCGGCCGTCATGTAGGGATTGACCTTGCCGACCCCCATCTCGACGTAGAGGCCGAGCTCGCCGGCGAGCTGGGCGAAGTCGTCGAGCTCTCCGGTGTCGAGCGTGGGAGACAGCTCGTCGAGGGTGCGCACGTTCACACCCTCTAGTCCGGCGGCGGCGGCCGCGCGGAGTGCGGAGAGGCCGTCGCCCCAGTGGGTGACGCCGTCCACGAATTTGATGTCCGTCCCGACCCTGTTCATGCGGTGACCGCCTCTCTCGTCCGCGCCGACCGGCGGGCCAGCCGGCGCTCTCTCTCGCCCTCCGGGTCGGGCCGCGGGACGGCCTCCAGGAGCGCCTTCGTGTAATCGGCCTGCGGCGAGCCGTAGACCTGCTCGCGCGTGCCGGTCTCGACGACGCGGCCGTGCTCCAGGACGACCAGGCGGTCGCAGAGGTAGTGCACGACGGCGAGGTCGTGCGCGATGAAGAGCACCGTCAGCGACAGCTCGCGCTGCATGTCCTTCAGGAGGTTGAGCACCTGCGCCTGCACCGAGACGTCGAGCGCGGAGACGGGCTCGTCGCACACCAGCACGCGGGGGCGGCCGACCAGGGCGCGGGCGATCGCGATGCGCTGCCGCTGCCCGCCCGAGAACGACCGCGGGTAGCGATCGAGGTGCCCGGCGGAGAGGCCGACCTGCTCCAGCACCTCCACCACGCGGTCCCGGCGCTCGGCCGCGGTCGTGCCGCGACGCCGCCGCAGCGGCTCGCCGACGATCGCACCGACCGTCATGCGCGGGTCGAGGCTCGAATACGGGTCCTGGAACACCATCTGCACCTCCGACCGGAAGCGCCGCTGCTGGGCGTAGGTGGAGCGCCGGAGGTTGATGCCGTCGTACTCGAGGACGCCGGCCTCCGGCCGTTCCAGGCCCATGAGACAGCGGACGGTCGTCGACTTGCCGGAGCCGGACTCGCCGACGAGGCCGAGCACCTCGCCCTCGTGCAGGTCGAACGACACCGCGTCGACGGCCGTGTGCTCGTTGTTCCCGTGACCGAAGCGCTTGGTGAGCGATTCCACGTGCAGCAGCGCGCGGTTCATGCGGTGACCTCCTCGGGGGTGCGGCCGGCGGCGGCCATCGACTCGGCGACGGTCGTCAGCCGGACGGACGGGTCCGCGTCGATGCGCGGGATGGAGCCGAGCAGTCCGCGCGTGTACGGATGCCGCGGGTCGGCGAACAGCTCGTCGACCGGCCGGTCCTCGACGATGCGGCCCCGGTGCATCACGGCGGCGCGCTGCGCGAATCCGGCGACGATGGCGAGGTCGTGGGTGATCAGCAGCACGGCGAGGCCGAGTTCGCGCGACTGCTCCTCCAGGAGGTCGAGCACCTGCTCCTGCACGCGCACGTCGAGCGCGGTGGTCGGCTCGTCGGCGATCAGGAGGCGCGGCTGCGCGATCAGGGCGGCCGCCATCACCACCCGCTGCCGCATCCCGCCGGAGAACTCGCCGGGGTAGGCGTCGAACCGGCCGGCCGCGCGGGCGACGCCGAGGCGGTCGAGCATCTCGATGGCCCGGCGCCGGGCCTCGCGACGCCCCACACCGCGGACGAGCAGGGGCTCGGCGACCTGGGCCCCGATGGTGAGCACGGGGTTCAGCGCGGTCATCGGGTCCTGGAAGACCATCGAGACGCCGGAGCCGCGCACGCGGCGCAGCGTGCGCTCGGGCGCACCGATCAGCTCTTCGCCGTCGAGCAGGATCGAGCCGGCGAGCCGTACGGTCGGGTCCAGGCGCACGACGGCCTTCGCCGTCATCGACTTGCCGGAGCCCGACTCGCCGACCAGCGCGACCCGTTCGCCGGCGGCGATGGTGAGGTCGACACCGTGCACGAGCGAGAGGTCGCCGCGGCCGCGGTCGATGCGGGAGGCCTCCGGCACGGTCACGACCAGGTCGGTCATCCGGAGCACGGGAGGGGTGGAGGCGGGCGTCATGGTCATCAGCTCCTCGCCGAGGGGTCGAGGCGGACGCGGATCGCGTCGCCGAGCAGCCCGAAGGCGACGGCGGCGACGGTGATCGCGAGGCCGGGGAAGGTCGTCACCCACCACGCGGTGGTGATGTACTCGCGCCCCTGGGCGACCATGGCGCCCCAGTCGGCGCTCGGCGGCGGCGCGCCGACCCCGAGGTAGGCGAGGCCGGCCATCAGCACGATGGTCCCGGAGATCTCCATGCTGGCCTGCACGTAGACCGAGTCGAGCGAGTTGGGCAGCACGTGGCGCAGCAGGATGCTCGTGCGCGAGAACCCGCTCACCCGCGCCGACTCGACGTAGGACGCGCCCATCGTCTCGCGCAGGATGCCGCGGACGAGCCGCGTCGTCCCCGGCCACATCGCGATGACCATCGCGACGACGACCGAGGTGAGCGACGGGCCGAGCGCGGCGGCGATGCCCAGCGCCAGGACCATGGCCGGGATCGCCATGAAGATGTCGCAGACCCGCATGATCGCCTCGTCGACCAGGCGCGGCGAGAAGGCGGCGATGCAGGCGACGATCACGCCGACGACGGTGGTGAGGAGGACCACGAGCAGGGCGGCCAGCAGGGTCGTGCCCGCGCCGGCCAGCAGCCGTGAGAGCACGTCGCGGCCGGCGTCGTCGGTCCCCAGCCAGTGCTGGGCGCTGGGCGCGAGCAGCGCCTGCGACGGGTCAGCCAGGTACGGGTCGTACGGCCGGTAGAACGTGCCGACGATCGCGACGGCGACCAGCACGATCGCCAGCACGGTCGCGATGCGGTCGATCCACGGGCTGCGGTCGCCGAAGAGACCGCGCGCGCTGCGGGCGACCAGCGAGCCGAGGCCGGCCGGCGACAGCCAGGCCGTGGCGCGCTGCGAGGAGGTGGTGAGCGTCATGATGCTCCTGCCAGGTGGGAGTGCCGGACCCGCGGGTCCAGCCAGATCTGCAGCAGGTCGACGACCAGGCTGGCCGCGACGAAGACCACGCCGATGACGAGCACGCAGCCCAGCACGGCGAAGGTGTCCTGGTTCAGCACGGCCGCGTTGAGGTAGACGCCGATGCCGGGCAGCGCGAACACGGTCTCCACCAGGAGGGCGGCGCCCATCATCCAGCCGAACTGCATGCCGAGGATGGTGAGGGTCGACCCGAGGGTCGAGCGGAGGCCGTGTCCGAAGACCACCCGCCGGCCCGACACGCCCTTGGAGACGGCGAAGGCGATGTAGTCGCTGCCGAGCACTCCGATCATCGTCGATCGCACGTTGCGCGCGACGGTGGCGAGGAACGGCGCGCTGAGCGCGAGCGCCGGGAGCACGAGGTGGGCGAGCGCGTCGAGGAAGCCGACGGGGTTGCCCGCGATCAGCGCGTCGACGAGGGTGAACCCGGTGACATCCGGGGACTCCATCCCGAACGAGGTGGAGCCGGAGATCGGGAACCAGCCGAGCGTCGACCCGAGCACCCACTGCAGCAGGATCGCCAGCCAGAAGACCGGGACGCCGCCCGCCAGCACGAAGATCACGCGCGAGGCGACGTCCGCGGCCCGGCCGCGCTGGACGGCGGCGAGCACCCCGAGCGGCACGGCGATCGCGATGGTGATCACCATGCTCACCACGACGAGCTGGATCGTGACCGGGAGCGTTGCCGAGAGATCGGAGACGACGCCCTGATGGGTGGAGGCGGAGCGGCCGAGATCACCGGTGACCGCCTTGCCGAGGAAGTCGAGGTACTGCTGGAGCACCGGCTTGTCGAGGCCCAGCGCCTGACGGGCCTGCTCGACCTGCTCCGGCGTCGCCGTTCGTCCCGCCGCGACGCGCGCGGCGTCGCCCGGGATGAGCTTCGTCAGGAAGAAGACGACGGTGACGACGCCCCAGATGCTGAGCAGCGCCAGTCCGACGCGCTTGGCCAGGAACTTCCACATGGTGCACCTCCTTTCGGGTATCGCCCGGGCGGCCCGCCCATGACGGGCCGCCCGGTGCGGGTCGCGCTACTCGCCGACGGTGAGCATGGTCGGGTTGAACAGCTGGTAGGTGGGGTCGTAGGTGATGCCGCCGATGCCCGACCGGACCACGGTGGTCTGCACCGGGTTCGAGATGTTGACGCTGACCCGGTCCGCGAGGATGAGCTTCTGCGCCTTCTCGAAGTCGCCGCACGCGGCCTCCGCGTCGGTGTTCGCGATACCCGCCGAGAGCAGGGTGTCCACCTCGGGGTTCGAGTACAGGGCGTAGTTCGTCTGGCCGATGAACGAGGAGTCGTAGACGCGGTAGAGCATCGGCCCGATCTCCGGGTAGTACGGGAAGTCCCACAGCAGCGCCAGCGATGGCACGGTGGCCGGGTTGCCGATCATGCTCATGTACTCGGGGTACGTGACTGTCTTGAGTTCGAGATCGAGGCCGATCGCCTTGAGGTTCGACTGCAGCAGGGTGGCGGCCTTCTGGTGCTCGGGGATCACCGACTGGTAGGCGAGCGTGAGCGTCTGACCGGAGACACCCGCCTCCTCGATGAGCTTCTTGGCCTCCGCCACGTCCTGCTTCGACGGACCCGCGTCGACCCGGCAGCCCACGGTCGGCGCGGCGAGGCCGGACGCGACCTTGCCGTTGCCGCTGAGGATGGAGGAGACGTGGCCCTTGTAGTCGTAGGCGAGCTGGATGGCCTCGCGCACCTTCGGGTCGGCCGTCACCCCGGACTTCGTGTTCATCATCGCGAACAGCTGCACGGGGCTCGGGAGCACGACCTCGTCGAAGGCGGAGTTGCCCGTGAAGGTGGCCAGGTCGGTCGCGCCGAGGCCGGTCGCGACATCCACTCCGCCGGACTTCAGCTCGTCGCGGAGGGTCGAGCTCTCGCTGATGTAGCGATAGACGAGCTTCTTGGGCCGGTCCTCCTCGAAGCGCCACGACTTGTCGAAGCGGGTCAGCGACGCCTGCTGGTTGGGCGTGTACGACGTGAGCGCGTAGACGCCGGAGCCGGCGTCGTTGCTGGCGAGCCACGACTGCGCGTCGTCGCTTCCGGCGTTCTTCGCGACCAGCGCCGAGTCGACGACGTAGATCTTGCTGAGCGCACCGACGAAGGTCGTGTTGGTGCCGCTGAGGGCGATCGCGACATGGGTGTCGTCGGTGGCCTCGGCGGAGGCGTACGAGGAGATGAAGGAGGCGACGCCCAGACCCAGCCGCTTGTCGCGATCGAGGGTGTAGACGACGTCCTTCGCCGTCAGCCGGTTCCCGCTGTGGAACACCACGTCGTCGCGCAGCGTCAGCGTGACGGCGGTCGCGTCGGCGTTGTACGTCCAGTCGGTGGCGAGCTGGGGGGTCAACGTGCCGTCGGCGTCGTAGTCCACGAGCTTGTCGTAGATCGCGCCGTCGGTGAAGTCGGTCTGCACGTCCGAGCCGAGGACGGGGTCGAGGCTCTGGGGCGTCGCTCCCGTGCCGACGATGACGGTGTCCTTGCGGGCGCCGGAGGCGGCGTCCGTCTTCGCGGCGCACGAGGTGAGCAGTGTCGCGGTGGCGATCGCCGCGGCGATGCCTGCGGCGATCCGGGGGTGCGTGAGTCTCATGTGTTCTCCAGTGCTCGGGATGAGGGGGCGGTGCTGGGAAGACGTGGAGCTGGTGCGGGGTGGTTCAGACGGTCAGCGCGGTGGCCCGCGCCGGTGGTGCGCCGTCGAGTCGACGGTGGCTTCTGGTGATCCGGCGGGATGACGAGACCAGCTCTCCGCGGTGGAGGACGGCTCGCCAGGCGGGCGGCTGGGCGACGGCGGCGGCGAGGCTGGGGCTGTCGACGATCACGAGGTCGGCGGGCGCGCCGACGGCGATTCCGTCCGCCGGCAGCCCGAGGGCGGTGGCCGCCGACGCGGTGACGAGGTCGAACGCGACCTCCAGCTCCGCATCCGTGCGGAAGTTCGACTGGTAGGCGACCGTGCGCGCGACGTCGAACATGTCGCCGTCCCCGTACGGCCACCAGGCGTCGCGGATGTTGTCCGAGCCCGAGAAGACCGTGGCACCCTCCGCGCGCATGGCGAGCACGGGAGGCATCGGGCCGGCCGGTCCGTTGGTCATGACCGACACGCCGCACTCGGCGACGAGCGCTCCGATGCGCCGGACCTCGGCGCCGGGGATCGTGCCCAGGCCGTAGGCGTGGCTCACGACCACCTTCCCCTGCAGCCCCAGGGCGCGGGTGCGCCGGCAGATCTCGTCGAACTGGGCGACGGCGAGCTCCCCGAGATCGTGCAGGTGGATGTCGACGCCGACGCCGTGCCGCTCGGCGAGTCCGAACACGATGTCGAGGTGGCCCTGGGCGTCCCCGTCGAAGCCGGCCGGGTCGAGCCCTCCGACGACGTCCGCACCGGCCGCGAGCGCCTCGTCGAGCAGCCGGTCGACGCCCGGGGCCGAGAGGATGCCGCTCTGCGGGAAGGCGACGATCTGGATGTCGAGACGGTCGGCGAAGCGCTGCCTGACCTCGAGAAGGGCCTCCAGCGAGCTGAGGCCGAGCTCGGGATCGATGTCCACGTGCGAGCGGACCGCGCGGGTTCCGAAGCGCACCATCTGCTCCGCGAGCGCCTGGGCCCGCTCGCCGACCGAGGCCGTCAGCGTCGAGCGGATCGAGCGCTCGGCGCGGACCCGCGCCGGCACGCCCTCCCCGGCACGGTGCGGCTGCCACGCCGACCCGACGAACGTCTTGTCGAGGTGCGCGTGGCCGTTGACCGGCGCCGGAAGCAGCAGCATGCCGGCGAGGTCGACCACGGCGGAGGCGTCCGGGCCGTCCACCCAGGTGTGGATGTCGGAGCCGGCGGCCGGGTGCGCGCTCGTTCCGCTCGGCACGAGGCTCGCGATCGTCCCGTCGACGATCGTCAGATCGACGTGACGCCCGTCACCGAGCCTGGCATTGCGAATAGCGAGGGATCTGTACACCGGGCGCCCTTCCGAGAGGCTGATTTGGTATACAGAATGCCCGAATGGTGTTTCGGCTAGCGACGCTCCATGTTTCCGCGGTGTAACAGTTCGGCGGTCGCCCGCAGGGCCGCGCTCAGGAGGCCGCGCGCTCGATCTGGGCGAACAGGGCGAGCGACTCGACGCGGCTGTGCTCGACGTGCGCCAGCGCGAGGGAGGCGGCGCGCTCGGGGTCGCCTTCGGCGATCGCGCGGCACAGCCTGCTGTGCTCGGCGCACAGCGCCACCTGGTCCCGAGCCGCCTCCAACCGGAACAGCCGGCGGACCCGGCCGGTGATCGGCACCATCATCGAGATGAGCAGCCGGTTGCCCGAGAGCGCCAGGATCTCCTCGTGGAGCGCCGAGTTCGCGGCGGCGATCCTGCGGTCGTCCTTCGACTCGATCGCGCGCTCCGCGCTGGAGAGCCGCTCGAACAACCGCGCGGTGCCGGCCCCTTCTCCCGCCGCCTCCGCGGCCAGGCGGGCGGCGAGGACCTCGAGGCTGGCACGGACCACGAAGAGCTCGCGGACGTCATCGATCGTCAGCTCGGTGACCACGACGCCGCGGCGGGGCATCGACACGATGTAGCCCTCGCTCTCGAGGCGGGGCAGCGCCTCCCGGATCGGGATGCGCGAGACGTTCAGCTCGGCGGCGAGCTCGCGCTCGCGGATCTTCTCGCCGGGCTTCAGCTCGCCCTCGATGATCCGCTCGCGGATGAACTCGTAGACCTTCGTGGGCAGCGATTGGTCCGCGATGCCGAGGGGGACTTCCCAGCCGATGGCAACCACTCCTTGCGTCAGTCCGCCCGAACGTGCGCGAACGGTTGTCGCTAATGTATGCCAGAACGCAGGCCGGGCGCATCCCCGCCGGACCCCCGGCCGGAGCCGCCGCATTCCCGCCATCGATGGCAAAACGGTATACCAAATCGCGCCTGCTGAAGTCGCCGGCGACGCGACCCGCCCTACCGCGGTGCCACGTCGTCGCGGCCCGGATCGACGGCCCACTCGTCCCCATCGTCGCGCCGCCACCCCACCCGGCGCGTCGGATCGGCCCGCACCCGCTCCCGGCGCAGCCACCACGTCTCGTCGGGCGCCCAGCCGGCGATCACCGACGCCGCCTCCGCGGTGACGGGGATGGCCGTGCCGGCCGCGCGGAGGTAGCCCGCCACGCTGAGGTGCACGCCGTCGTAGTGCTGCGCGACCGCGGCCCAATCGGGCATCAGCCAGACGCCGGCGCGGCCGGTCGTCCGGTACCAGTCGTGGCGGCGGGAGGCGGTGACCGTCAGCGGGAACCGCCGGCACAGCCCCGCCCACGCGTCCGGCCCATCGACCTCGTACACCGACGGGGCGGAGACCCGCACCGGTGTCGCGACGGCGCTCGTCCAGCCCAGCGCATCCTCCACCAGCCGCAGCCCGGCGGGCGCTCCCGCCAGCGTCCGGGTCGTGGTGAGCGTCGACGGGCGGGTGAAGGGGACGCTCCACCACGAGCCGGTCCACGGGGCTTCGGGGTCCTCCGGCCGGTCCTCGCGCGCGGTGAACTCCTCGGCGACCGCCAGCTCGCGCCACTCGGTCCAGTCCGGGTCGGCGCCGGCCGGGGCAGCCGGATCGGGCGCGTCGCCCGCGCCGGTCGGGTCGCCCGCGTCGCTCGGGTCGCCCACATCGCCCACGTCGCTGTCGTCGAACCGGACCTCCCACTGGTCGCCGAGGTCGACGGGCTCGCCCCACCAGCGGGCGTCGCGGTGGGCGAGCACGGCCTCCATCGCGCGCAGCAGTGCCGGCCGCAGCTCGGGCAGGGCCGCGAGCACGTCCTCCCCGTCGGGCTCCTGCCAGTAGTGGGCGCTGTCGACGGCGGCGGCCAGCGCGGGCAGGAGGCTCGGGAGGCGGTCGACCGGCGCCTCGGCGAGCGCGGTCGCGAAGGCGGGCACGGTGAGCCAGTCGGGCTCGGCCGGCTCGGCCTCCTCCGGGTCCCCGATCGCGAAGCTGACGTAGGACCGCCGACCACTTGTGTCCAGGTCGTTGGCCAGCCGCATCGCCGATCCCGCGATGAGCCAGCCATCGGGATGCTCCGCGTACGACAGCAGCGCGGCCTCCAGCGCCAACCGCCGTCCGCGGGGCCCGTCGAGCAGGGCGGCGGCGTCGAAGGTCACCAGCTCACCCTACGCAGTCCCGCCCGCGCGCAGCCGCCGCCAGCCGCCGAGCACACGAAAAATGTCGTGATTCGCGCGGAATCGCGACATTTTTCGTGTACTCGGCGGCTGGCACACCGCCTCACGCGAAGACCAGGCGGCGGGCCGTGTCGACGAACCACGCGCGCAGCTCGTCCTCGCTCCAGCCGAACTCGCGCACGTACAGCTGGTACGGGTCGAAGCCGGTCAGCAGCGCGAGGGTATCGGCGTGCTGCTCGACCGTCGCGTCCTCCCGCAGCCAGCCGCGGGAGTGGAGGATGCGGGTGAGCGCGCGGGCGTCCTCCCGTCGCCGGCCGGCCAGCGCGCGGTAGACGGCCGCCAGCTCGTCGTCGTCGTCGGCGGCCGAGCTGAACGCGCGCCAGATGCCGATCGCGCGGGAGGCGCTGGTCACCGCGAACACGGCCGCCGCCTCCAGGAACGCGTCGCGATCCTCCAGCGCCAGGATCGGCGCCGCGATGTCGCGCTCGACCGTGCCGTGCTGCCCCTCCTCCCCGGCGAGCGACTGCTCGAAGGCCGCGAGGATGAGCGCGCGTTTGGGCCCGTTCGCCGCCACCGACTCCACGGATACCTCGGCCCGCTCGGCGATCTGAGCGAGGGTCGTGCGGGCGTAGCCGCGCTCGGCGAAGCAGGCTGCCGCCGCCTCGACGATGCGCCGCCGGGTCTCGGCCGCCTGTTCGGCCCGGCGGGTGGAGTTGTAGCGGCGCTTGGCGGGGGTCTTGCGCCCGTCGGTCGAATCCATTACCTTGCTCATATTCAATACAGTATCACCGTGTTCAATACGTCCTAACCCGAAGGAACGCTCCCATCATGGCCCACTACCTCCTCTGCAGCTCCCCGATCTGGGGGCACATCGCCCCGATGCTGCGCGTCGGCGCCGATCTCGTCGCCCGCGGGCACCGCGTCTCCCTGCTCTCCGGCGCCAAGTACCGGTCGCGGGTCGAGGAGGCGGGGATGCGCTTCCTGCCGCTGCCCACGGACGTCGATTACGACGACGCCGACCTCGACGCGTGGCTGCCCGGCCGGGCGGAGAGGAAGGGGCTCGCCGCGGTCCGCTACGACATCACCGGCATGTTCGTGCGCGTCATCCCGGGCCAGCACCGGGCGCTCAGCGCGGCGCTGGCGGCCGACGCGTACGACGCGATCCTGTGCGAGGGCGTGTTCACGGGCGTCCTGCCGCTCCTGCTCTCCACTCCCCGCGACCAGCGACCGCCCGTGTTCGGCGTCTCGGCCCTGCCCCTCACGGCGCGGAGCGTCGACGCGGCGCCCTACGGCCCGGGGATGGCGCCGGGCAGCGGACCCCTCGCCCGCGTCCGCAACCGCGTGCTCAACGCGCTCGTCTATTCGGGCGCGCTCAAGCCGATCACCGACGCGGCCAACGACAGGCTGCGCGCGTGCGGCTCCCGCCCGCTGCCCGGGACGATCTTCGACATGGTCCGGCTGTTCGACCGCACCTTCGAGCTCGGCGCCGCCGGCCTCGAGTACCCGCGCCGCGAACTGGCCGGACACGTGGAGTTCGTCGGCCCGCTGCACCCGACGGCCCCGGCCGGCTCCCCCGCACTGCCGGACTGGTGGCCCGACCTCCGCGGCGAGCGCGCC
Source organism: Leifsonia sp. KNZ12-8B (assembly GCF_056755495.1). Lineage (NCBI taxonomy): Bacteria > Bacillati > Actinomycetota > Actinomycetes > Micrococcales > Microbacteriaceae > Leifsonia > Leifsonia sp. KNZ12-8B. The sequence goes on along the minus strand of NZ_JBPGXM010000036.1, from coordinate 7,409 downwards.
GTGGTGCACGTGACGCAGGGGACGATCGACAACGCCGATCCGTCCCGGCTGCTCGTGCCGACCATCCGGGCGCTGGCCGGCGATGACGTGCTCGTCGTCGCCTCCACCGGCGGCCGTCCGGTCGACGAGGTGACGCGCCTGCTGGGCGGCACGCTGCCGGCCAACGTCCGCGTCGCCGAGTACGTGCCGTACGACGATCTGCTGCCGCTGACGGATGTGGTGGTCACCAACGGCGGCTTCGGCGGCGTCCAGCAGGCCGTCTCCCACGGCGTTCCGCTCGTCGTCGCGGGCACGACGGAGGACAAGCCGGAGGTCGCCGCCCGGGTGGCCTGGTCGGGCACCGGGATCAATCTGCGGACGGGCACCCCGAGCGAGGAGCGCGTGCGGGCCGCTGTGCACCGCGTGCTCGCCGACGACCGCTACCGCGCAGCGGCCGCCCGCATCGCCACGTCGGTCGGCAACCTCGGCGACCCGCTCGACACCATCGCGGAGGCGCTCCCGGCGACCGAGCGGGCGTGAGGGCGCGGGGCGGTCACCCGAGGCGCGTCATCCCGAGCCGCGCCGCCCGCGCCGACATCCGGCCCCTCACCCCACGAGCTCGCGCGGCTCCACCACCACGTCGACCAGGGCGCCGTTGCGCCACAGCGTCAGCTCCATCCGGCGGCCGATCGCCCGCTCGACCATGAGCCGCTGCAGCGCAGTCGGGTCGGAGACCGGGGTGTGGTCGAGCGAGACGACGATGTCGCCAGGGCGGGCGCCCGCCACGTCGGCTGGGCTGCCGGCGATGACGGACACGACCTGGATCCCCATCGGCGCGCCGACCGTGGCCGCGGCCTCGGCGGAGAGCCGGACCTTCGTGCCCGCGACGCCCAGCCACGCGCGGCGCACCCGGCCGGTGGCCTGCAGGGCCGCCACGATCTCCAGCGTGGTGGCGTTGATCGGGACCGCGAGGCCGACGCCGATGCCCGCGACCGCGGTGTTGACGCCGACCATCCGGCCGGCGCTGTCGGCGAGCACGCCTCCGCTGTTGCCCGGGTTGAGCGCGGCATCGGTCTGGATGACCTCGTCGATGACCCGCCCGGAGGACGTCGGCAGCGATCGCCCGAGGGCGGACACGATCCCGGCGGTGACGCTCCCGGCGAGGCCCAGGGGATTGCCGAGCGCGACGACGAGCTGACCGACCCGGAGCGTCGCGGCGTCGCCGAGCGGCACCGGCCCGGGCGTCGCCTCGTGGGCGCGCAGCACGGCGAGGTCGGAGAGCGGATCGGCGCCCAGCACCTCCGCGTCGGTGGAGCTGCCGTCGGAGAAGGCGAGCTCGACGGCGGTCGCGCCCGCGACCACGTGCGCGCTGGTGAGGAGGTGCCCCTCCGCGGTGATGACCGAGGCGCTGCCCGCTCCGGCGCCGGATCGGGTGCGGACCGTGACGGCGGCAACCGATGGAAGCACCGACGCCGCCACGCGGACGACGGCCGCGGAGTAGGCGTCGAGCGCCTCCGCGTCCCGCCCTTCGAGCTCGTCCATGCCAGAAGTGTCACTCCGCCGAGAGGCTGTGACGAGCGGTTTCGCGGACGGCGGACGCCGCGCCTACTCCTCCGCCGCCCGTCGCAGCACGAAGAACTTCGCCCCGTACGCGCCGATGCTCAGCGGGAAGCTGCGGAGGTTGTCAACCGTCCCGATCTCCTCGCCGTCGGCCGCGTCGATGACGGCCGCACCCTTGGGCAGGGCGTCCGATCGCACGGTGCCGTCGACATCCTCGGCGCTCATGTTGAGCACGGTCAGCTGCACAACGGGCAGCCCGTAGTCGTCCAGCGTCTCCAGCTCGTGCACCAGGACGAGGAGGCCCGGGTGGGCCACGTCGGGCACGTCCACCTGGCGGGCGGTCGCGATGCCGTGGCGGGACCGGATGCGCAGCAGCTCGCCCAGCCTCCGCGCGAACGAGTCCCGGTCCGTCAGCTGCTCGGGGAGCGGTCCGTAGAGCGAGCGGGCGCGCGGCATCCCCGACGCGGAGCGCTCCGCCTCTGGGGCGAGGCCGAGCAGGTCGTGCGCGCCGCGCTCCACCCAGCGGGTGTCACCCTCGGCGATCAACTCGGCCACCTCGTCCTTGGGGAGGGTGAGCGCGCCGAGCAGGTCCCATCCGGACAGCGCGAAGACACCCGGCTGCCACGCGTTGAAGGCCGCGAGCAGCAGGTGCGCGTCGCGGATGGCCGGCACGTCCGCCTCGGTGATCGCGTCGAGCGTCGCGTGGCCGCGGGTCGCCGCGATGAGGGAGGCCGTGGTGCAGGCGATCCCATTCGTCGTGAACACGAGGTTGTAGTCGGCGGCGGGCTCGGTGAGCGCCTTGGTGAGGTCGTCGCGGATGATCTCGGCCAGCTCGCCGCCGGTGATCTCCTGGTAGCGGAACGGGTAGATGTCGTCCCGGTGCAGCGTCGCCCAGTGCACGAGCTCGTAGGTGAGCTCGTCATGGTTCTGCAGGCCGTGCACGAGGCTCACCGGCTCGACGCCCAGCTCGAGGGATGTGCGGAGGGTCAGCCGCAGGAACTCCGTGTCGCCGGTCGCGAGCGCGTGGTGGTACGCCGGCCGGTTGATGAAGTCGTACGACAGGTCGGCGCCGACGGCTCCGGTGTCGCGGATGTCCTCCACGGTCAGATTGAGCTCCTGGAACGTGAAGCCGCCGACCTTGCGGACCATGCCCGCGATGACGTGGTTGGCCGCGTGCGAGAGCGGGTGGCCCTCCGACCAGGCCGGCAGCCCCTCCGCGCTCTTCTCGACGCCGAGGAAGCCGTTGGCGTCGAGCCGCAGCGCGCTGGTGCCGAGGTCGCCGAGCGAGTGGAGGGCGTCGCCGATCACCAGCCGCATCCCCGAGAACGTCGGGTCGAGCCAGTTGACGGAGGGCTGCCCCTCCTTGAAGTAGTGGAGGTACACCCAGCGCCGGGTGACGCCGTCCACGCCCACGACCGGTGCGGTGACGCTCCAGTTCGTCTCCTTGACGCCGGGCGCGTAGAAGATGACGCGCTGCAGCTCGCCGATGATGTAGCCGCGGGCGGCGAGCGCCGCCTCGGTGTCGCCGTCGAGGTTGACCGAGTCGCGGTGCTCGGGCACGGTCGGCAGGAGGTGCCACTCCTCCGGCGGGATCTCGACCATGTGGTAGATGCCGGGGTAGTCCTTGTACGCCATCTCGGCGAGCCGGAAATCGGCGCCCTTGCCGGTGTGGCCCGGCACGATGTCGTCGATCACGACGCCACCGTGCTCCTCGGCGACATCGGTCATCCGCCGGAACGTCTCCTCGTCGCCGAAGATCGGGTCGATCTGCGTGCCGATGCGGTCGAAGTGCCCGTCCACGCTCGGCGTCTCCTGCCAGCCGCGGAGGCCGCCGGCCCGCTTCACCGGTCCGGTGTGCACCCCGTTGATGCCGATCGCCTCGAACGCGCTCCACAGCTCGGGATCGGCGAGGGCGTCGAGGAACGACTGGCCCGGGCGCGTGATCAGGGAGATCGGGTACGCGGTGAACCACACGTCGGAGGTCGACACCGCGCGCCGGGCGTCGGGCCGCGCGTACGGGTTGCGCCACATGCTCGGCGAGCCGGAGAGCTGCCGGCTCAGCACGTCGGCGTCCTTCAGCATCGACTGCCGCACCAGCCACTCCACGTACGCCGGGTTGAGGCCGTTGGCCGCGCGCGGGTCGGAGAAGCTGCGCCGCAGGGTGCCGCTGCGCAGGTTCGCACGCGGCCGCAGCCGCCGCGGACGTGCCGGGTAGAGCTGCTCGTCGTAGGTGATCTCGGGGGCGTCCTGCTCGTCGATGTCGTCGATATCGACGTCGATTCCGGCAGCGTCGTCGAACGACTCCTCCACCCCGTCCTCGCCCGTCGTCGGCTGTGGGGTCCCGATCAGCTCGTCGTCCAACTGCGCTCCTCTTCCCGTGCGTCGCTCCCAGCCTATTCAGCCCTCGAACGGAGCGCAGGTCGAGGGGGACAGCGGGGGAGATTGCGCTCCCCGTTACTGCGACGGCGTCAACTCCCGCTTCCACTGCGGCGAGCGCACAGCGGCGCGAAGGCGCCTGAGGGTCGCAGGGCTCGCCGTCGCCGGGTACAGCGACACGAGGAGGCTGTCGCGTATCCGGGACTGCTCCTTCGACACCGTCGGGTCGAGCGCCGCCACTTCTGCGAAGACGCTCTCGAACTCGGGGTGGTCGGTCTCGGCATCGGCGGGCTGGGAGGCGGCGAGCGCGTCCGCGAGCAGCTGAAGGCGGGCGAACGGGTCGAGGGTCTCCAGCTCGGGCGCGGTCGCGAAGAGCTCGCGCAGGCGCGCGACGTCGCCCTCCTCGGCGATGGGGTGGAGGGCCGCGAAGACGTGACCCCACCGGGTCGAGCTCTCTCCGCTCCCGATGCGCTTGTCGGCGGTGAGCGCGACCGCTGCCTGCCAGCCGTCGCGGCGGGCGACGGCCGTCACGAGCTGCTCGCGGAGACGGGCGATCCCCTCGCGCTGCGTCTGCGCCTTGTACCTCGGCCAGCGCGCGAGGAAGCCCTTCGCGTCTGCCGCGGCCGCCAGGTGTTCGCCGATGGCGCGCCAGCCGACCCACTGATTCTCGCCGAGGGCCGGGTGGGCCGCTGCGCGCTCGGCCCCGGGGAGGTCACCATCGGCCAGCAGGCGGTACACGATCGCGCGCTGCAGGTAGGCCTGCGTTGCGGGCTTCTCCATCAGATCCCGGAATCGCTCGGCGGTCTCCACCGAGATGAGTCCTCCGGCGAGCAGGAGGCAGGTGAGGTCGGCTGTTCCGGCGCGTCCGATGGTCTGGCGGCTGAGCGGTCGGGCGGGCTCCAGCAGCCGGGTCGTGCACACCGGGTCGGGCTCGTGCTGCTGCCGCTCGCGGAGGGCCGCCGTCGCCGCCTCGATGAAGGGCGCGTACGCCGCCGGGAGCGGATAGGGCGGGTCGGCCCACGCGGCCAGTTCGCCCTCCGACGGGCGGGCGGAGGCGACCGCCACGGTCATCGCGGCGAGCGCGGCGTTCTCGGTCATCGGGCTCCTTCCCTGCCGACGATCGTGCCGCTCCACAGGGGTGTTATCAAGTGGTGCGCGCGCTCTCGGCGCGCGTCAGGAGGGCGGGAGGTTCACGCCGCCTCGGCGCCTGGCTCGCCCGTGACGCCGGGCACGTCCTCCAGCCGCCGGTACACGGGGATGCCCCGCGCCTCGGCAAGCGCGACGTCCTGGTCGGCGCCGCGGGACTCCCCCGGGAGGCGCAGCACGGCGTCGCACCGCGCGATCAGGCGCTCGGCGGTCGGGTACAGCACCTCCTCCGCGAGCGGGTCCGCGACGGAGGCCGCGCTGGCGGACGCCAGCACGGGCAGCGCCACCCATTCGCCGATCATCGGGATGTGCCCGGCACGGAACAGCGGCCACGCCGCCTCCCCCAGGCGGTCCAGGTTGCGCTGCAGCAGGACCGGGTCGTCGCCGGTGCCCGAGCGATACGGACCGGCGATCAGGATCATCATCGGAGTCGTCATGGCTCTAGACTATGCAGAAACGTGCATGAATCGGAAGGAACGCGGATGCTGACCGTGGAACGCCAGGCGCTCATCCTGCAGCGGCTCGAGGCCGACAAGCGGGTGCTGGCCAAGGATCTCGCCGCCGAGCTCGGCACCTCGGAGGACACCATCCGCCGCGATCTGCGCGAGCTCGCGGCGCAGGGCAGGGCCGTCCGGGTCTACGGAGGGGCGGTCCCGGTGGCGCCGGCCGCGTCGACGTACCGCGAGCGCGAATCCCTCGAGCCGGGGAGCAAAGCCCGCGTCGCCCGCCGCGCCGCCGAGCTGATCGCCCCCGGCAGCACGATAATCCTCGACGGCGGCACGTCGACCCTCGCCCTCGTCGCAGCCCTGCCGCCGACGCTGGAGTGCACCGTGGTCACGCACAGCCCCACGATCGCCGTCGCGCTGGTCGACCATCCATCGATCGAGGTCTACGTCATCGGCGGCATGCTGTTCCGGCACTCCGTGGTCACGTCGGGCGCCGCGGCGATGGAGGCCGTGGCCGGGATCTCGGCGGACCAGTACTTCGCCGGCGTGACCGGCATCCACCCGACGGAGGGCTTCACGACCGGCGACGCGGACGAGGCGGCGATGAAGCGGGCCCTGGCGGCGCGCGCAGCGGAGACCTACGTGCTGGGCAGCCGCGAGAAGATCGGCGCCGCGTCGCGCTTCCGCGTGTTCGGGCGGGAGCAGGTCGCGGGGGTCATCACCGACGCCGACGACGGCGCGGTCCTGCGGGAGCTGGAGGAGTCCGGCGTCCGCATGCTTCGGGCGTAGGAGCGCGGCGGCCGGGCCCAGCGGACCGTCCCGCCCCTCCCGCTAGGCTGCCGGATACACGTATGCCGGAATGCGCCGGGGGCGGCACCGCCTCCCGCGCCCCCTCGAGAGGACACCGATGACCGCCTGGGGCATCCTCGGAACGGGCGGCATCGCCGCCGCCATGACCCGCGACCTGCAGCTGGCCGGGCACACCGTCGCCGCCGTCGGCTCGCGCACGCCGGAGTCCGCGGCCCGGTTCGCCGCCGCGCACGGGCTGGAGCGGTCGCACGGCAGCTACGAGGAGCTGGTCGCCGATCCGGGCGTCGATGTCGTCTACGTCGCCACCCCGCACCCGCAGCACGCCCCGAACGCACTGCTCGCGCTGGGCGCCGGCAAGCACGTGCTCGTCGAGAAGCCCTTCACCATGGACCAGGAGGAGGCGCAGCGGATCGCCGACCTCGCCGCCGCCAACGGCCTGGTCGCCCTGGAGGCGATGTGGACGCGCTGGCTGCCGCACATGCTGCGGCTGCAGGAGGTCATCTCCGACGGCACCATCGGCGAGGTGCGCACCGTCATCGCCCACCACGCCCAGCGCACCAGTCAGGACCCGGCCGGCCGCATGCTCGCCCCCGAGCTGGGCGGAGGCGCACTGCTGGATCTCGGCATCTACCCGGTGTCGTTCGCGTGGGACGTCCTCGGCGCCCCCGACCGCATCCTCGCGCAGTCGACGCCCACCGACACCGGCGTCGACCGGCAGACCGCCATCCTCCTCGGCTACCCGAACGGGGCTCAGGCGGTGCTGACGTGCGAGCTCGACGCCCGCGGCAGCAACAGCGCCATCGTGGTCGGCACGGAGGGTCGCATCGAGATCGACGCCACCTTCTTCACGCCGACGACGTTCCGCGTGATCGACCTGAACGACGAGGTCGTCGAGACGTACACCTCCCACGTGGAGGGGCGCGGGATGCAGTACCAGGCGGCCGCGATCGAGCGCCTCATCGAGGCCGGCGGCGGCGAGGACCCGCGGCTGCCGCTGTCGGAGTCGGTCGCCATCATGGGCACGCTCGACGCGGTCCGCGCTCAGATCGGCCTGACCTACCCCTGACGCGCCCTCCCGCCGCCGGCCTCGAT
>NZ_JBPGXM010000035.1:0-28161 GCF_056755495.1 Leifsonia sp. KNZ12-8B | reverse complement strand
GGCCGGCAGCACGAGGTCCGACCCGGTGTCGGCGAGGACCGCCGCCGCCGCAGTCTTTAACGGGTGGTTCCGGACCGCTCCGACCCTCGAGCCCCCTCACGCGCAACGCAGAACGCCCCCGCTCCGGTCGGAGCGGGGGCGTTCGTGCGTCAGGAGGCGGACGGCGTCAGGCGCGGACCGTCCGGCGGCGGCGCACCACGAGCAGTCCGGCGCCCGCGAGCAGCAGCAGCGCGGCAGCACTGGCCGGCAGCACGAGGTCCGACCCGGTGTCGGCGAGGACCGCCGCCGCCGCGACCGCTGCGACGGTGAACGAGACGCCGGCGATGAGGCCGGAGGTCTGGCCGACGACCACGAGGGTGTGCGGCCCGGTTCCGAGCTGGGCCAGCTGCGCCGGGGTCAGCGTGATCTGCGCGACGCCGTTGACGACCGGGAAGGTGCCGATGAGGACCGGCGTCGAGTACGCGTACACGTCGACGTAGGTGTCGTGGCCGTCCCACGCCAGCGGCGCCTGGTACGACTGCGTCGGGTCGAGGCTCGCCGGCAGCTGGGCCGCCGACGGCGACTGCACCGTGACGCCGTTCGCGGCGAAGTAGGCGGGAAGATCTGCCGACGAGGCGACCGGCGCCGGGATGGCGGCCTTCTGCGGGGCGGGGATCCAGTCGGTGAGGTTGCTGTTCACCGCGGTGTCGGCGAAACCGTCCTTGTGGCCGGTGACGCGCACGCCCACCTGCAGGCCCGCCTGAGCGTCCGCGATCGTGTAGGTCGGGGCGTCGGCCGCACCCTCGATCTCGCCGCCGAACTGGCCGCCGCTGAAGAACCACTGGTAGTGGAAGGTGGTGCCGGCCGGCCATCCCGCGGTCGTCGCGGTCAGCGTGGCACCGATCTTCGACTCGCCCGCGATGGTCACGGTGCCGGCGGCCAGCTGGTCGAGCTCGAACGTGTAGGTCGTGTGGTTCCAGCGGATGCTGGTGACCGTGCTGGAGGTGCCGTCCTGCGTCAGCACGCCGAAGCCGAGCACCTGGACGGTGTCGATGTCGAGCGCGGCGAGGATGTCGCCGAGCGCGGCGGGCGTGTTCGCCGGCAGCTCGGTCGCGTTGGTGTCGCTCACCGGGATGGCCTTGCTGCTGACCCACTGCTGGTCGGCCGATGCGGTGTTGTCGCCGGCGACGGGCTGGGCGGGGCGGAGGGTGGTGAAGCCTCCCGTGCCGTAGTTCACCGGGATCTGGAAGAAGGAAGCGTCGCTGTCGGCCGTGCTCGACCACGCGACCTCGCCGTCGTCGATGAGCGAGAGGAGCTGGTTGCCCGGGAGCCGCTCGGTATCGCTGTAGCCGTAGATGATCTGGGACGCGCCCGTGAGAGTGAGGCCCTCGGCGGTGACGGCGGCCTTGTCGGCGGCGTTCGCGTAGCCCTGGTGCCAGCCGGGGTAGGTGGTCTCGTCGGGACGGATGTCGCCCGGGTGGACCACGGTGGTGTCGTCGGCGGAGGCCGGAGCGGTCGCCACGAGGGCGGCGCCGCCGGCGAGGGCGAGGCTGATGCCGAGGGAGGCCGCGCGGGCCGCCCAGGAGCGTCGGGAGTTTCGGGTCTTCACGTGTTCAGCACCTGTCAGGTCGTCGTCGATCACTGCAGGGAAAGCCTGACGCGACGACCGGAATCCGCCGAGAATTCCCCTCACAAAGCTTATGGGAACGATTGTGATGGGAAACACCCCCGAGCGAGGGGGGGGGAGCTCGGGGGTGTTTCCAGGCGGTGATCACTGCATGAGAGGCCCGACGATCACGCGCGCGTCGCAGCTCTGCAGTGACGTCACCTCGGAGAGCGCAGCATATCCGCCGAGGAAGATCGCGTCGCTCAGCTTCAGCGCCTGTGCCGTCTTGGTGATCTCCGGCGGAATGCAGATGTCCGGGACGATGAAGAGCGGCTGTCCCGCGCTGCCCGCGACGGAGGAGCCGACGAGGGCATCGGGGAAGTTCTGCCCTGAGGCGATGTACGCCCGGGTTGCCGTCGTCCACGTGGCCCCGACCGCTGCGGCGGTCGCGTACCGATCCGTGCCGCCGAGCCGGGTCACCGTCGCGAGCGAGCGCACGGACGCCAGCAGCCTGTCGGGGATGACCGCGGCTCCACCCACGGCGTAGACCGTCGTCGGCTTCATCCGCTTGATGAGGGCGATGACCGCGGGGTCGAGCGTGGACGCGCCCCCGTCCACGAGCAGGACCGGAGCCCCATCCCGCCCGGCGGCCGCACCCGCGGAGAGCGCGTCCGGGTAATCCACGGCCGTCGCCAGGTACACCGCCGGAACCGTCCCCGGGAACGCCCGGTCGGCCAGGCCCCAGGATGTCGTGTAGCGGTTGGCCCCGCCCTCGCGCACGACCGACGGCGCCAGAGCAGCGACGGTCCGCTCGACGGCCGCGGAGATGCTCACGGTTCCACCCACGAGCACGATCCGCTTGGGCTTGAGCCGTTCCAGCTCGGCGCGGACGGGCAGCGGCAGCCCCCACGGCGTCGTCAGGAGCAGCGGCGCCTTCGTGCGGGCGGCGATCGGACCGGCCGACAGCGCGTCCGGGAAGTCCAGCCCGCTGGCCAGATAGACGGTGTCGACGGCGCGCGGGTAGGTCGCACGGGAGGCCGCTACGGCCGTCGCATAGCGATCGTCGCCCTGGAGGCGGCTCTTCTCGGTGAGGACGAGCGGCGTTCCGCCCTGGTTGTACTCCCATTCGTCCGTGGCGTCGGCCGGCCCGGCTGCCGCCAGCGCGGTCACCGCGACCGCAGCGGCGCAGGCGACGCCGAGGATGCGTCGGATCATGATGTGGTCTCCTTCGTGTTGTCGTGAGGGGTCGCGGGGGTCAGGCGCACAGCTTCATCCCCGCGACGTCGGCGGTCAGCGACGTCGTGCCGCCGACCAGGGTGAAGGTGCGCACGCCGAGCCGGCCGAGCTCGCCGAGCACGCCCTTCGGAACGCACGTGCCGGACGAGAGGAACACCGGCGACCCGGTCCGCGCGGCCAGAGGAGGCGTCACGATGCCGTCGGGGAACTTCATCCCGTTGACGATGAACGCCCTGCTGGAGCCGGTGAAGCCGTCCTTGCTCAGCGCGATCGCGGTGTCGAACCGGTCCGCACCGTAGACCCGCTTCGTATCGGCGACAGCGGCCTTCACGGTGTTCACGGTTCCATCGGCGACCGCGGCGGTACCGCCGGCCACGCGCACCCGGCTCGTCTCGAGCTTCGCCAGCAGCGACGCCGTCGGCGTGTCGATGGCCGCGTTCGCGGCAGCGTTGACCAGCAGCAGCGGACCACTCGCCCGAGCGGCCGCAGCGCCTGCCCCCAGCGCGTCGGGGAATGCGTCGCCCGAGGCCACGTACGCACTGCTCGCCGAGGCGAAGGCATAGGTCGCGAGGCGACGTGACGTGTCGTAGCGGTCCACGCCGCCCACCCGCGCCGTCACCGTGGTCAGTTTGGCGAGCGCGGCATACACGCTGTCGGAGACCGAGGCGGTGCCTCCGGCGACGACGATCTTCGCGGGTTTGAGCCGCGCGATCTCGGTGGCGGTAGCAGCTGGAAGGCCTCCGGCCTGCGTGAGCAGCAGGGGCCCGCCGAGCTTGCTCGCCACCGGCCCGGCCGCGAGCGCGTCGGGGAAGGCGTCGCCGTTCGCGACCACGGCGACCGGCGCCGTCGACGGGAACGCCGCGCGGGAGACCGCGGCGGCCGAGGCGTAGCGGTCGGCGCCCTGGACGCGGTCGACCGTGACGGCGCCCGCAGCGATGACAGCGCGGCACTGCCCGACGCCCAGCCACGTGCTGAGAGGATAGTTCTTGACGGCGACGCAGACGATGTGCGCGCCGGCCGCCATGGTGACGGTGACGTCGAATCCGCGCGGGGTTCCGGCGATGAGGCCCAAAGCCGTGTCGACGTCCGACCGACGCACGCTGGTGACCCGTTCGGCCACCGTCGTACCGTCGATCGTCACGCGGATCGACGCCGCGGCGAACTGATCAGGGTCGAGCGCCCAGCCGGCGACACGCAGGGCCCCCGGTGAGGCGACCGTGACCGAATCGAGATTCCCGCGCGGGACAGCGCCGGCGAGGTAGGTCAGCCCGGCGATGTCGCCCTTCTGATATGTCTTGGCGGTGTAGTCGCTCGGATGCATGACCTGGTAGCTGCCCGCGAAGGCGGAGCTGTAGTGGTCGAGACCCAGGACATGCCCGATCTCGTGCGCCAGCACATGGCGACGATCGACCTCGGCGTAACCGTCGACCATGGGGACCACCCACACGTAACCGGAAGTGGCGATGTACTCGCCCGGATTCGCGCGCGGGACGACGAGCGGTTGAGCACAGGCGGCAGCTCCCGATCGGCACGGCACCTGCGGCTCCGTGTGGACGTAGATTTCGTGCTCGCCCGGCTGCTTGTCCGGGAACTGCCCGGCTACGACGTTCAGGTTCGCCACACCGAGACCTCGGAGCTCGTCGGCGACCGCCTTCATCGGCGCGCGATAGAGCTCGGCGCGGCTCGACGCCACGAATCTGACGGTGTAGTCGTGGATGTTGGCGCGAATGCCGGCGTAGGTGGAGTATCCAGCTGTCCCCTCCAACGACGAAGGGCCGTCCGGAATCTGCTTCCCCGTCTCCAGGTCGACCGCCGGGAGAGCATCGTCGTCGAGCCCCTCGACCGCAAGCGCCGGCAGCGGGCCACCACCGGCCAGCAAGATTCCTCCAACCACTGCGACGACGATGGCGACAGCACCGCCCCCTCGTCGCTTCGTCTTGATCCCCATACGTGTTCCTTTCCGTTGCAGGACGCTTCGCCTCACACCGCTCCCCCGTCGATCCCGCGCCCGCTGAGCAGCGCCGCCGGGTCGATGTCGAGCCAGTCGGCGACGAGTTCGAGTTCGCGGAGGCTGAATTCGAGGTGGCCCTGGCGGCGGCGCTGGGCGGCGCGCTCGCTCAGGTTGAGCACGTCGGCGAGCTCGCGGTTGGTCGCCCGGCGTGCCGCCATCAGCATCCGGACGCGCGTGGCCACCCGGTCCGAGAGGGTGCCCGTCCTGTCGGTGGGAGCGAGGAAGATCGTCATGAGGGCAGTCTTGCGTTCCTAGAACGGCATTGTCAATGTCTCACATCGCATTTCAGCGGCAACACATGCATAGTCGGCGACCAGGCGGTCGCGGACCGACATGATGGGGACATGGCACGTCACAAGCAGGACCCGCCGAGTCACTTCGGCGACCTCGTCGCCGAGGCGATCCGGCGCGGGATGCGGCAGGTCCGCCTCTCCGGGCGCGGGCTCGCGCGCGAGCTGGGGCGGTCCGAGACGTACGTCCGCGACCGCATCAGCGGCAAGTACGAGTTCTCCCTCACCGACGTGGAGGCGTTCGCGCTCTTCCTCGGCGTCGAACCGGAGGAGTTCATCGCCCGCATCGACAGGGACGTGCTGGAGGCGTCCCTCCGGTCCCGCGGCACCCCGCCGCGCCGGGCGGTCCCCCTCGCCGACGCCGCGACCGGCGGCCGCACCCGCCCGCGCGACGGCTCTGTCGGTACCGCCGGGCATAATCCTCCCGACGCCGACGACTTCGACTTCACGGACGGCGGCGTCTCCACGGGGGACGTGGGCCTCGCGGCCAAACCGGGCGCGAGGACGACGAAGCGCGACGCACGCGGCTGATCCGCGGCGGCGCGCCGGAGCAGCGCGCCGGAGGACGCGCGGAACAGGGGGAACGATGCGGATGCTGCTGGGGATGGCGGCCGACCGGGGGCTGCGGGTGTGGGCGGCGCACCTCCCGCCGGGGATCATGGGGTACTACTCGCCCGACGAGTCGCGGATCTACTTCGACGTCGGCCTGACGCCGTCGGAGCGCCGCACCACCATCGCGCACGAACTCGGCCACCACGACTACGGCCACCGCGGCGACAGCCCGCGCAACGAGCGCCTCGCCGACAGCTACGCGGCCGATCTGCTGATCGACCCGTACGAGTACGCGGCGCTCGAGCTGGTCAACCCGGACATCGCGCACATCGCCGACGAGCTGTGCGTGACGGAGCAGCTGGTGCGCCACTTCCAGGAGAACTGCCTGCAGCGGGTCGGCGACCGCGTCATCCGGGTGCAGGGCGCGCTGTAGCGGCGGGGCAGCGCGGGCGCGACGGCCGCGCTGCCCCTGGGCTCACTCCGCCGACGGCGACCCGAACCAGTGCTCCAGCGCGTCGTCCAGCGCCTGCTGGGTGTCCCCCAGCCACGCGACATGACCGTCGGGGCGCAGCAGCGCGGCCGGTGCGGGGAGCGCGGCGTCCGCATCCACCACCCGGTCGACGCGGTCTGCCCAGGCCGTGACGGACAGGGCGCCGGTGCGATCAAGCAGGAGGCCGCGGCCGGCGTGCAGCTGCTCGTACAGGCGTCCGTCCGCAAGCGGGAGGTCGCGCAGCCGGCGACCGAGCAGGCCGTCGTCGGCGGGCGGCTCCCCCGACGGAGCGCCGACGTCGTACCGGATCCCGATCCCGCTCACCCGCTCGGCCAGGTGCCGCGCCACGTCGTCGAACCCCATCAGCTCCGTGAGCACACGACGCACCGCCTGCGGCCCCGGCTCCGGCGAGATGAGCTCGCTCTGCGCCCGCGTCAGGGTGAGCACCTCGGCCGCCACGGGCCGGCGTTCGTCGGCGTAGCTGTCGACGAGCCCCTCCGGCGCCCATCCCGCGACCGCCGCGGCGAGCTTCCAGCCGAGGTTGAAGGCGTCCTGGATGCCGAGGTTCAGCCCCTGCCCGCCGAGCGGCGGATGGACGTGCGCCGCGTCTCCCGCGAGCAGCACCCGCCCGACGCGGTAGCGGTCGGCCAGCCGCGTCGCGTCGGTGAACCGGGTCAGCGACCGCGGCGCGTGCGCGCCGAAGTCCGTGCCTGCGAACGCGAGGAGCCGCTCCCGGAACTCGTCGAGCGTCGGCGCGACCGTGCGGTCCTCCGCGACCGTCGCCGCCGGGACGACGGCCCGGTACAGCCCGTCCCCGGCCGGCCCGATCCCGAAGCCGCGGTGCGTCGCGCGCACCCGCTCGGCGATCGCGGCGAGCTCGTCCGCGGGTGTGGTGACCTCCACCTCCCCCAGCAGCCACTCGGTCGTCGCCGCGTCGCCCGGGAAGCCCACACCGAGCTGACGGCGGATGCGGCTGCGCCCGCCGTCGCACCCCACGAGCCAGCGCGCCCGCAGCCGCTCTCCGTCCGTCAGCTCGACATCCACGCCGTCCTCATCCTGCTCGAAGGCCGCCAGCTCGCGCCCGCGCCGCACCTGGGCGCCGAGCTCGATCGCGCGCTCGGCGAGCAGGCGGTCGGTGACCGGTTGCGGCATCCCCAGCACGTAGCCGTGCGCCGTGTCGAGGGCGACAGGATGCGGCGGGACGATGCCCGCGAAGCTTCCACCCGCTCCCGGGTACGCCGTCCCCGCGGCGAGGAACCGGTCCAGGATGCCCCGCTGGTCGAGGATCTCGACGCTGCGCGGGTGCAGGCCGAGCGACCGGACCAGCCGGGTCGGCTCGGCGTCCCGCTCGAGCACCACGACCTCCACCCCGTGCAGCCGCAGCTCGGCAGCCAGCATCATGCCGGTCGGGCCGCCCCCGGCGATGACCACGTCGAACACATCGGAACCCATCCACATCCTCCCGTCAGGGCAGGATCCGCTCGCCGAATCCTGCCGCGGCCGGCCATTATGCCGCGAGGGACCGGCCTTGCCGCAAGCGGGGTGCCCTCCGGTATCCTGGAAATGCGGGCGGGGGCCCGCTCACGTCGTCTGCGCTCACGTCGTCTGGGCTGCGGCGCTCCGCGACTCGGCCGTCCGCCCCGGCAGGAAGCCGGCGACCACCGCTCCGCCCACGGCCACCACCACGAGCACGACCATGGCGAGCACGTATCCTCCCGCGCGCTGGCCCGCCCCGAAGCCGAGGACCGTCGCGACGATCGCGGTCCCGAAGCTCGAGCCGAGGTTCGAGATGCTGCGCGAGAGCCCGGAGATCTCGCCCTGCTGCTCCTCCGGGAACGCCGACTGCACCAGGTTCACGCTCGGGGTCAGCATCACGCCGACGCCGAGGCCGATAACGAGCAGGCCGGGGACGTACGGCCAGCCGCCGGGGAGCTCGCCGACGAACAGCAGGAGCGCGGTTCCGACCGCGGTCACCACGAAGCCCCACAGGATGAGGGTGCGCTGCGAGACGAGCCGCACCAGCCTCCCGGCGGCGAGCGACGAGACGAGGATGCCGATGGTCGCCGCCGTGAAGATGACCCCGGTCTGGATCGCGTCGTACTGCCGCACCACCTGGAGGTGACTCGACACCAGGAACGAGATGCCCATCAGCAGCAGCCACTGGAAGTTCTGCGTCACGAGCCCGAGGTTCGAGACCCGGCTGGCGAACAGCGCCGTGGAGATCAGCGGCTCGCGCCCCTGCCGCTCCAGCCGCCGGATCCACGCGATGAAGCCCGCGATGATCCCGGCGCCCGCGACGAGCAGCACGATCGCGAACACGGGCGTGCGGTCGATGGCGAGGATCCCGGCGACGAACACCACCAGCCCGCCGCCCGAGAGCAGCGCGCCGACGCCGTCGTAGGGGCGCCCCGGGTCGGCGGGCAGCGGGTCCTTGAGCCGCAGGGCGAACAGGATGATCACCACGATGACGAGCGCCTGGAAGACGAAGGCGGCACGCCACGAGATCGCGCTGCAGATCCACCCGCCGATCAGCGGCCCGGTCGCGGCGCCGATCCCACCGGCGGCGCTGACCAGCCCGAAGGCGCGCGCCCGGCCCTGGACGTCCTTCCAGTACATCGTGACGAGGATGTAGACGGGAGGGATGAGCAGCGCGGTGCCCGCCCCCTCCAGCACCGAGTTGCCCAGGATCAGCAGCCCGAGCCCCGGCGACACCGCGCTCAGCAGCGCACCGACCCCGTAGACCCCGAGCCCGAGCAGGAAACACACCTTGCGCCCGAGCAGATCGGTCAGCTTGCCGAACGGCACCATCAGCGCGGCCATGGTCAGCAGGAACAGCGTGATGGACAGCTGGATGCCCGCCACGGTCGTCCCCAGATCCCGGCTCATGTCGTTGAGCATCACGTTCATGTTGGAGCCCGCGAACGAGCAGATGAACTGCGCGAGCGCGAGTGGCAGCAGCGTCCACCCCGCCGTCACGCGGGCCGTGCCCGCCGCCGTCCCGGTCATGATGCACCCCCGTCCGGCCGCCGAGGTGGCGGCGAGCGAAACGTAACGCGGCGGCCGGGCGGGTGGCTAGAGAGAAGAGGCGACGCTGCGCCGCACGGGCTCCCCACGGGCGGCCGATGTCCGCGGTCGCTGCGACCATCTCTCCGGGGGGACGACCGATCGGAGGTGCGGGATGCGCGGCGAGGCGACGGTCCTGCACGCCGATCTCGACGCCTTCTACGCGTCGGTCGAGCAGCGGGACGCGCCCGAGCTGCGCGGCCGCCCGGTCATCGTCGGCGGCGGCGTCGTGCTGGCGGCGAGCTACGAGGCCAAAGCGCGCGGCGTGCGCACCGCCATGGGCGGCAGGCAGGCCCGCGATCTGTGCCCGGAGGCCGTGGTCGTCCCGCCGCGCATGGAGGCGTACTCGGCCGCGAGCAAGGCGGTGTTCGCGATCTTCCGCGACACGACCCCGCTCGTCGAGGGGCTGTCGATCGACGAGGCGTTCCTGGAGGTCGGAGGCCTCAGGCGGATCGCGGGCACGCCCGAGCAGATCGCGACGCACCTGCGCGAGCGGGTTCGGGCGGAGGTGGGCCTCGCCATCTCGGTGGGGATCGCCCGGACCAAGTTCCTCGCCAAGGTGGCCAGCGCCGTGAGCAAGCCCGACGGCCTGCTGCTGGTCGAACCCGAGCGGGAGCAGCAGTTCCTCCTCCCCCTCCCGGTGGAGCGGTTGTGGGGAGTCGGCGCCGTCACCGCGGAGAAGCTGCACCGGCTCGGCATCCGCACCGTCGGCCAGCTCGCCGAGCTGGAGGAGTCAGCGGCCGAGCGACTGCTCGGGAAGGCGGCCGGCGCGCACCTGCACGCACTGGCCCGGCTGCGCGACCCGCGCCCGGTCGACGCCACGAAGCGACGGGGGTCCATCGGGTCCCAGCGCGCCCTCGGCACGCGCCCCCGGACGGCCGAGGAGCTCGATCTCATCCTCACCCAGATCGTCGACCGGCTCGCCCGCCGGCTCCGCGACGGCGACCGCACCTGCCGCACGATCGTGCTGCGGCTCCGTTACGGCGACTTCGCGAAGGCGACCCGGTCGCGCACGATCGGGTCCCCGACGGACCGGACCTCCGTGCTGCTCACCGTGGCGCGCAGCCTTCTCGCGGCCGTCCAGCCGGACATCACGGAGCGCGGGATCACCCTCATCGGGGTCTCGCTGGCTCACCTCGGACGATCGGACACGTTCCAGCCCGAACTGCCGATCGACTGGGAGGACGGCGCGCGCCTCGACACCGTGCTGGACGCCGTTCGCGACCGGTTCGGCGCGACATCGGTCGCGCGCGCCGCGCAGCTCGGCCGCGACCCGGGGTGGTCGACGCCGCTCCTGCCCGAGCACGAGTGACGGGTGGCTCGCGCCTACGGGCAGACGCGGACGCTGCGCCCCTCGAACGTGACGATGTCGCCGAGCTGCAGCTGCCTCCCGCGGCGGCGATCGACCTCGCCGTTCACGGTGACGTACCCGTCGATGATGGCCTCCTTGACGTTCCCACCGGAATCGAGGAGTCCGGCGAACTTCAGGAACTGCCCGAGGCGGATGACGTCACCGCCGATCGGGATGTCGTCGATCGACGGTGGATTGGCCATTCGGAAATGGTATCCCACCCCTGGACGGCGAAAGGGGCGCAGCGGATGCTGCGCCCCTTTTCGTCCGGCTGACCCGGTCGCTGTGGTCAGCGGCTGATGTAGCGGCCGTCGGTGTCGTGCTCCAGCGTGTAGTAGCGGGTGCTGCCGGTCTGCGCCGAGAGCGTCCACGCCCGCTCGAAACGTCCGCCGGTCGAGCCGTACTCGACGACGATACGATCCGCCGCGGCGGGGAGCTGGGATGTCCACTGGCGAGGCGAGCCCAGGCCCTCGGCCTGGAGCACCACCTGCGGGCCGGTCGCCCGGGGCCGGCTGGTGAGCTCTGCCACCTGCGCGGCGTCGAGCCGGGCCTCGGTGACGGTGCGTGCGGTGAGTTCGACGTTCATTCGGACCTCCAATATAAATAAACGTTTAGTTGTATAGTAGATCACGTCGACGGGAAAGGGAAGCGGAGGGGCTGGATGGCCAGACGGTACGACCGGGATGAGAGCACCCGTCTGCTCCTCGAAGCGAGCGCGGAGGAGTTCGCGCGCCACGGCGTCGGGGGCGCTCGCATCGATCGGATCGCCGACCGCGCCGAGGTCAACAAGGCGTCGATCTACTCCTACATCGGCAACAAGGACGACCTGTTCCAGGCGGCCCTGCAGACCAAGCTCGGGCAGTTGGCCGACCGGGTGGCGATCCACTCCGACGACCTCGCCGCGTACGCGGGCGATCTGTTCGACTTCCTGACGGCGGAGCCGGTGGTGGCGTGGCTGTTCGAGCAGGAGGGACTGCACTACGGCACCGAGGACGTCCCCGCCCACGCGGAGCGGTCCGCCTACTTCCGGTCACGGGTCGCCGCGGTGCGGGACGCACTCGGCGGGGACGGCGACGCCGAGGCGATCTACTTCTCCATCGTCGCGATGTGCTACTGGTACGTGGCCGCGCCGCAGATGGTGCGGATGGTGTTCGGCGACGTCTCCGCCGAGGAGGCCGAGAGCCGGTACCGCAGCCACGTGGTGGCGACGGCGAAGGCCATGGTCACGCGGTGACGTCGCGTTCGGCTTGATGTGCCCCTGGAGGGATTCGAACCCCCGACCTGGTGCTTAGGACGCACTCGCTCTTCCGCTGAGCTACAGAGGCTGGCCCGTCGAGTCTACCGGGTGCTCAGCCGGCCAGTTGCAGCTGGTGGCGGCGCCACGGGGTCGTGTACTCGTCCCACTGCGGCTCGTTCCAGCGGAGGCTGATCAGCGAGGCCATGTCGAGGTCGGGTTCGCGGAGTTCGAACGGGAGCTTCCAGCCGAGCTCCGACAGCAGCGAGTCGGACTTGTGGTTGTTGCAGCGGAAGCACGCGACCACCACGTTGTCCCAGGTGTGCGTCCCGCCACGGGCTCGCGGGATGACGTGGTCGAGGGTGTCGCCGTACTTGCCGCAGTAGGCGCAGACGTGGCCGTAGCGTTCGAGCGCCGACTTCCTCGTCAGGGGGATGCGGCGCCGCGGCACCTTGATGTACTGGTTCAGCAGCACGACGCTCGGCGCGTCCATGACGACGGATCGGCTGTGCAGCAGTGCACCCGATGCGGCGACGGTCGACGCCTTCCCCGACAGGACGAGGAGGATCGCGCGGCGCGTCGAGACGACGCCGAGCGGTTCGTAGCTCGCGTTGAGCACCAGTGTCTTCATCTGCGACCTTCCGGGGAGGTTGGGCAAACAAAAAGGGCACTGTCCGTGCGGACAGCGCCCTGGATGGCGGCGGCATGGTGGTGGTGACGCACCACATGCTGGTGGAGGCAGGCCTCCACATGGTGACGGCAGGCGAGGAAGTCGCCGTGACGCCCGGCCGAGCTCCCGACCGGTCGGAGGCCGCGCTCCATCTGCGCGGTCACCCTGCGTGACCAGGTCCGTGGCGATTCGGCCATCGGATCCTCCGATCTGCTCGGACGCGGGAGCGTCAGGACTTCGGGAGTCAGGGCATCAGAGTAACGCAGAAACGGCGCGCCACCTATTCGTGGCGCGCCGCTCGTGCGCTGCGTCCCCCGCCGTTCACCGCGGGTTCGCCGGCGCGATGCCGGCGGGACCCTGGTCAGATGCCGAGGCGGACGATGTAGTAGTCGCTGGTCCAGATGGGCCGGATGGAGACCGACTTGCCCTCGGTCGGGGCGTCGAGGATGTTGCCGTTGCCGGCGTAGAAGCCGTCGTGACCCGGCATGATGACCAGGTCGCCGGGCTGGGCGTCCTCGATGGAGATGCGGGTTCCGGCAGCGGCCTGGCCCGACACCGAGTGCGGGAGCGAGATGCCGAACTGCGCGTACACGAACATCACGTAGCCGGAGCAGTCGAATCCAGCGGGGGTGGAGCCGCCGTACACGTACGGGGTGCCGATGTACTGCTGCGCGACCGAGAACACCGACGCGAGGTCGAAGTTCGGGTACGCCGGGTTCGCGAGGAAGTCGGCGGCCGACGGGCCGGCATAGCTGTTCGCGTAGTTCGTGAGCTGCACCGCGGCGCGCTCGCGGGCGGCCTCCGCGGCAGCAGCAGCGGCGGCGGCGGCCTTCTGCGACTGCAGCTCGGTCTCGCTCGTGGCGGCGGGGGCCTCGCGGTTGACCGCCGCGGAGGCGACGCCGCCCACCTCGACGCTCTGCGACTGGGCCTTCTTCATGGTGTCGGAGGCGCTCGGGCCGAAGCCGGCCGACTCCACGCCGTCCGGGTTGAAGGCGAAAGCGGGGAGGGACATGGTGGCGATGATGCCGGTGGCGACGGTCATGACGCCGACGTTGAGGATCCAGCCGCCCTTCTTGCGAGCGGGCGTGGCGGTCTTCGCGGCCGCCTGGCCCCGCAGGGAGCGGCGGGTGGCGGGAGTGGAGTCGAGGGATGTTTCGTTCGGGTGGTCCTGGGAACCGGGCGTGCCTGGGTATGCCAAGGTGCGACCTCCAGCGCTCCGGCAGCACTAGGGAGCTGCCCCCGTCCGCATGCATCGGCTTCGGCTTCCGACCGGGAGACGGGTTCAGGGGGGTGGAGCGTCCCGGGCGGGGTCCTGGTGGGCCGGCTTCTGACCCGTTCGGACTACCCGAGCCTAAGGGACGACCCGGCCTTTGTCACATCTTTTCGCCGGTTTTTTAACGAATCGGTAACGGCGTTCAGGCGTCGACGAAGATGTGCGCGGCGAGCTCGTTCGGCAGCTCGAGACCGGTCTCGAAGCCGTCGATCTGCACGGCGACATACGACCCGGCAGGAGAGAAAGTGCCGGTGGATCCGGGAAAAACGCCCGCCTGCTTGAGCTGGAGGAGCAGCTCGGGGTCGACCTGCGCCGGCTCGCCCAGCCGACGGATCCTGGCAGTCACCCCGGAATCCGCGCCGCGGACGACGTCGACGAGGTTCACCAGATTCTCAGTGGTCGTGGAGGGGTCCTGCGCGCCGCCCAGCTCGCCGAGCCCGGGGATCGGGTTGCCGTATGGCGACTCGGTGGGGTGGCCGAGCATGGTGATCAGCTTGCGCTCCACCTGCTCGCTCATCACGTGCTCCCAGCGGCACGCCTCCTCGTGGACGTACTCCCACTCGAGCTCGATGACGTCGCTCAGGAGGCGCTCGGCGAGGCGGTGCTTGCGCATCACGTGCACGGCCTTGCGACGTCCGTCGTCGGTGAGTTCGAGGTGGCGGTCGCCCGAGACGACGACGAGCCCGTCGCGCTCCATGCGCCCGACGGTCTGCGAGACCGTCGGCCCCGAATGACCGAGACGCTCGGAGATGCGGGCGCGGAGGGGGACGATGTTGTCCTCCTCGAGCTCCAGGATCGTGCGAAGGTACATCTCCGTCGTGTCGATCAGATCGGTCATGAGGTCCCTCCACTCCCCGGCGCACGGATGTCGCAGTGAAGCCTACTTGCTGCGGGTGACGGCTGCGTGCAGGCAGCCCCCGCAAACGCCGCGCGGGAGCCACTGGTTCAACCATCGATACACTTCAGTTATGCCGGACGTGACGATTCCCTCTGACCTCCTGCCCGCCGACGGACGATTCGGCTGCGGCCCGTCCAAGGTCCGCCCGGAGCAGGTCGCCGCCCTCGCGGGTCCCGGCGCCGCGCTGCTCGGCACCTCGCACCGCCAGGCGCCGGTGAAGAACCTGGTGGCGAGCGTCCGCCAGGGGCTCTCCGACCTGTTCGCGCTGCCGGAGGGCTACGAGGTCGTCCTCGGCAACGGAGGATCGACCGCCTTCTGGGACGCCGCCGCCTTCTCGCTGATCGAGCGCCGCAGCCAGAACCTCGTCTTCGGCGAGTTCGGCGGCAAGTTCGCCAAGGCCGCGAAGACGCCGTGGCTGGAGGCCCCGCACGTGATCGAGGCGCCAGGCGGCTCCCGCAGCGAGGTCGAGCCGGTGGCGGGCGTCGACGTCTACGCCTGGCCGCACAACGAGACCTCGACCGGCGTGATGGCACCCGTGAAGCGGGTCGCCGGCGACGCGGGCGCGCTCACCGTGATCGACGCGACCAGCGCGGCCGGCGGCGTCGCCATCGACCCGGCGGAGGCGGACGTCTACTACTTCGCGCCGCAGAAGAACTTCGCCTCGGACGGCGGCCTCTGGTTCGCCCTCTTCTCCCCCGCCGCCATCGAGCGGGTCGAGCGGATCGCGGCGAGCGACCGGTACATCCCCGAGTTCCTGAGCGTCAAGAACGCCATCGACAACTCCCGGCTCAACCAGACGCTGAACACCCCGGCCGTCGCGACGCTCGTGCTCATGGAGGAGCAGATCGGTTGGATGAACGGCAACGGCGGCCTCGCGTGGGCCGACGCCCGCACCCGCGAGTCCTCCGGCCTGCTCTACGAGTGGGCCGAGCGCGTGGACTACGCGACGCCGTTCGTCGCCGAGCCCTCGCACCGCTCGCAGGTGGTCGTCACCATCGACTTCGCCGACGGGATCGACGCGGCGCAGATCGCCAAGACCCTGCGCGCCAACGGTGTCGTCGACACGGAGCCGTACCGCAAGCTCGGCCGCAACCAGCTCCGCATCGCCACCTTCACGGCGATCGAGCCGGACGACGTGCGCGCGCTGATCGGCTGCATCGAGTACGTCGTCGAGCGGCTGGGCTGAGCGGAGCCGACGTGCGCCTCTGGCTCCGCGACGACGAGCGCCGGCCGGACCCCGTGCCGGCGACCACGGACGACCGCGCCGCCGTGCTCGCCGGCCTAGCGCTCTGGGTCGTCGCCCTCGTCGTGGTGCTGATCGTCGCCGGCGCCCTCGGCGCTGCCGTCGGACTCTGGCTCTGGACCATCGGCGTCGGCATCGCGCTCGGGCTCGTCGGACTCGTCTACCTCAGCGTCGGCCGGCGCCGCCGCTGAGTCGTCCTCGTCGGAGTCGTCGGCGAGCGCCGCCTCCTCCTCGGCCGCGAGGTCGAGGGTGACGTCGGTGTCGGTGTCGGTGTCGACGCTGTCGATGTCCACACCGTCGATATCCACGCCGTCGACGTCGTCGTCGAGGTGGAGGTCGTGGACCTCGTCGTCGTCGAAGTCGTCGTCATCCGAGTCGTCGTCGTCGTCATCCGAGTCGTCGTCATCGTCGGAGTCGTCATCATCGTCGGAGTCGTCGTCGTCCGAGTCGTCGTCGTCCGAGTCGTCGTCGTCCGAGTCGTCGTCGTCCGAGTCGTCCTCGTCCGAGTCGTCGTCCTCGTCCGAGTCGTCCTCGTCCGACTCGTCGTCCTCGTCCGACTCGTCGTCCTCGTCGTCCGGCTCGTCGCCGTCCTCGGACTCCCCCGCGTCCGCGGCCAGCGCCTCCTGGGCGGCCTGGTACTCGGCGAGCCGCTCGGACCACGGCACCCACTCGGGCGCGAGGAGGGCGTCGTCGCCGGGCATGAGCTCGGCCTCCAGCACGGTCGGCGCGGCGTCCGCCTCGGCGCGGCCGACCGTCACGGTCCAGCGCCAGCCCGGATACCCGGACAGACGGCTCTCGAAGAGCAGCGAGACGACGCCCTCGCCCTCGACGACGTGGCCGATGGGCTCGCCGATCGAGGACTCAGGCGTGATCTCCTTCAGCGCCTCCCTGGCGAGGGGGACGGCGGCGACGAGGTCCGCGATGTCGTTGTCAGGCATCCAGCTCGTCCGCGACGCGGCGGAGCACGGCGGCGATCTTGGCGCCGTGCTGCTTGTCCGGGTACTTGCCGCGGCGCAGGTTCGCGCCGACGCCGTCGAGGAGCTTGACCAGATCCTCCACGATGATCGCCATGTCGTCGGCCGACTTGCGCTTCATCTTCACGAGGCTCGGCGGAGCTTCCAGCACCCGCACCGACAGCGCCTGCGCACCGCGCTTGCCGTCGGCGATGCCGAACTCGAGACGGGTCCCCGCCTTGACGACCGCCCCGGCGGGGATCGCCGAAGCGTGAAGGAAGACCTCCTGGCCGTCATCGGAGCTGATGAAGCCGAAGCCCTTCTCCTCGTCGTAGAACTTGACCTTGCCGGTTGGCATGGGAACCTCACTTCACATGGGGGATCGAATGACCAACCTCAATTATCCTTGATTCCGTGACCCAGCAGACCCCGCCTCCGGCATCGCGACTCCAGCGCGTCCTCTCCTACATCGCGGCCGCCCTCGTGATCGTCTCTCTGGTCTGCATCGCGGCCATCCTCATCGGCACGGCGGTGAACGGCTTCGCCGAGCAGAGCTCGGGCCAGGGGCTGTGGCCGGCGGTCTTCACGTTCCCGCTGATCGCCCTCCCGATCTCGTTCGTGCTGATCATCGTGCTCATCATCGTGAGCGGCCGCCAGCGCAGCCGCGCCGCCAAGGCGGCCGCCGCGCGCCCGACCGGCAAGGGCCGGCGCTAGTCCCCGGGCCGAGCCGGACCGGCGCGATGACGACGACGCTCGCCCTCGCCTCACGGCTGCGGGCGATGCCGGACGACGCGCTGCTGGCCGCCCTGCACCGGCGCGGCTACCGGCGAGCCGGTGTCTCGGACTTCTTCGACCTCGCCGACGCGCTGCTCGACGCCGATGCGGTGCAGGAGGCGCTCACGCGGCTCGACCGGATCGAGCTCGCGGCCCTCGTGGTGCTGGGGCGCGCCGAGGGGCCCCTCGACTCCGGGCGCCTGGCCGACGCGCTGCGCGGCCATCCGGCGACGGCGGAGGCGGCCCCTGATCGCATCCACTCGGCGGTCGAGGAGCTCGTCGGCCTGCTGCTCGCGCACCCCGACGACGGGGGCGTGGCGCCGTACGACGCCGTGACGGCCCGGCTGGCGGCGTGGGGCGGAGCCGGGCTCCCCTCCCCCGACGCCCTGCTCGGCACGGCCGCGCCGCCGGCCGATCTCAGCGCTGACGGGCCAGAGCGGGACGCCGGCGATCGGCTCGCGGCGGAGCGCGCGTTCGAGGCGGTCACCGCCGTCTCCGAGCTGCTCTCCGAGCTGTTCCGGGAGGGCGCGCGCGAGCTGCAGAAGGGCGGACTCGCTCTTCCCGCGACGAAGCGCCTGGCCGAGGCGCTCGCCATCGACCAGTCGGCCGTCGCCGTGGTGATGAGCGTCGCCTCCCGTGCCGGACTCATCGCCCTCGAGGAGGCGACCTGGCTGCCGACCGAGGCGGCGGGCGGCTGGCTGCGCGCCTCCACCACGGAGCGGTGGGAGCGGCTCGCGGACGCGTGGCTGGACACGCTGCCGGACGACGTGCGAGCGATCCTGACCGCACGGGCCGGCGAGCGCTGGGGCGTGCTGCTGCGGGAGCACGCGGCGTGGCTGCATCCGGGATCGGCGCGGGACGCACGGGAGCGGCTCGAGTCGCGGCTCCACGACGCCCTGTGGCTGGGCATCGCGACGCGCGAGGCGGCGGGGGGCGGGCGTCCCACGTCCGCCGGCGACGTGCTCCCGAGCACCGCGGGCACCGCGCTGCTGCAGGACGGTGCGGAGGCGGCACGGGTCTCGCTGGCTCCGCTGTTCCCGGGCGAGGTCGACCGCGTGTACCTGCAGCACGACCTCACCATCGTCTCGCCCGGCCCGCTCGCCCCGGCGGTGGAGGCGCGGCTGCGCGGCATGGCCGACATCGAGAGCCGGGCGCTCGCCTCCACGTTCCGCATCTCTCCCGCGTCGGTCGACCGGGCGCTGACCGCGGGCGAGACCGCGGAGGGCATCCGCGCGTTCCTCGCGGAGATCTCGCTGACCGGGGTCCCGCAGCCGATCGACTACGTGATCACCGACGCCGCCGACCGCCACGGCCGCGTGCGCGTGCGCGACGCGGAGGGGGACGGCATGGGGCCGGCGGTGCGCTCGGGAGTGCGGTCGGCGGTGCGGTCGCCCGACGCGACGCTGCTGCGCACGATCGAGGTCGACCAGTCGCTCGCGGCGCTGCGGCTCGTGCGCGACGGCGAGGCGCTGCTCAGCCGGTTCCCGCGCGACGTGGTGTTCTGGGCGCTCGCCGACGCCCGCTACCCGGTGCTCGCGGAGGACGCGTCGGGCCGTCCGGTCGCGCTGCGCCGGCACCGGGTCGCGCATCCGCGGCCGAGCACGGTGCGCGACCAGGACGCCGAGCTGATCGCGCGGCTGCGCGAGCACGGCGCCGAGGGCGGCGACGACGCGGGCCAGTGGCTGGCGCGGCAGCTCGACCAGGCGGTGCGGGCCCGGCAGACGGTGGTCGTCGAGGTGGCGATGCCCGACGGCCGCACGCTCGACCTCGTGCTCGAGCCGACGGGCGTGGGCGGCGGGAGGCTGCGCGGCCGGGACCGCACGGCCGACGTCGAGCGGACGGTGCCGCTGTCGAGCGTGCGCGGGGTGCGTCCCGCCGAGTGAGGCGGCGGCCCCGAGCGACGATTTGCGCCAAATCTCGGTTATGCGGGCCCCAGAACCACGATTTGCGCCACATCTCACCCAGGGGGCGTAGGAGGGGCGGGCGGTCCAGGGGACGCGGGGGCGCAGGGCGTAGACTCGTCCGTTATGTCCGATGGCCCCCTGATCGTCCAGAGCGACCGCACCGTCCTGCTCGAGGTGGCGCATCCCGCCGCCGAGGACGCCCGCCACGACCTCGCCGTCTTCGCCGAGCTGGAGCGCGCGCCCGAGCACATCCACACCTACCGCATCACGCGCCTGGGCCTGTGGAACGCCCGCGCCGCCGGCCACACCGCCGAGGACATGCTCGGCACGCTGGAGCGGTACTCGAAGTTCCCCATCCCGCAGACCGTGTCCGTCGACGTGGCCGAGACGGTCGCGCGCTACGGCCGCCTGGTCATCGAGCGCGACGAGGAGGGGACGCTGCTGCTGCGCTCCGACGACCTCGCGGTGCTTACGGAGGTCGCGAGCGCCAAGCGCATCGCGCCGCTGCTCGTGGAGCGCCGCGACGACGTGACGTTCATCGTGCAGGCGTGGGCGCGCGGGCAGCTCAAGCAGGAGCTGGTGAAGCTCGGCTGGCCGGCCGAGGATCTCGCCGGCTACACGCCGGGCACCCCGCACCCGATCGACCTGCGCGAGGACGGCTGGGCGCTGCGCGACTACCAGCGCAAGGCGGTCACGAACTTCTTCGACGGCGGCTCCGGCGTCGTGGTCCTCCCCTGCGGCGCGGGCAAGACGCTCGTGGGTGCCGGTGCGATGGCGACCTCCAAGACGACCACGCTGATCCTCGTCACCAACACGGTGTCGGCGCGGCAGTGGCGCGACGAGCTGCTGCGGCGCACGAGCCTCACCGCGGACGAGATCGGCGAGTACTCGGGCCAGCTGAAGGAGGTCAAGCCGGTCACCATCGCGACCTACCAGATCCTCACCGCGAAGAGGAAGGGCGAGTACGCGCACCTCGCCCTGCTCGACGCGCTCGACTGGGGGCTCGTGGTCTACGACGAGGTGCACCTCCTCCCGGCGCCCGTGTTCAAGCTGACGGCCGAGCTGCAGGCCCGCCGCCGCCTCGGCCTCACCGCGACACTCGTGCGCGAGGACGGCCGCGAGGGCGACGTCTTCAGCCTCATCGGGCCGAAGCGCTTCGACGCGCCCTGGAAGGAGATCGAGGCGCAGGGCTTCATCTCTCCCGCCGCCTGCTACGAGGTGCGCATCGACCTTCCCGCGTCCGAGCGGCTGAGCTACGCCGCCGCCCCGGACGACGAGCGCTACCGCCTGGCCGCGACCGCTCCGGCGAAGCTGGATGTGGTGCGGCAGCTGGTCGACCGGCACGCGGGCGAGCGCATCCTCGTCATCGGGCAGTACCTCGACCAGATCGACGAGCTGGCGGACGCGCTCGGCGCGCCGCAGCTGACCGGCGCGACCCCGGTGGATGAGCGCGAGCGACTGTTCCAGGAGTTCCGGGACGGCATCACCAAGGTGCTCGTGGTCAGCAAGGTCGCGAACTTCTCGGTCGACCTGCCGGAGGCGACGGTCGCCATCCAGGTGTCCGGGTCGTACGGCTCGCGGCAGGAGGAGGCGCAGCGCCTCGGGCGTCTCCTGCGGCCGAAGGAGTCGGGCCTGTCGGCGAGCTTCTACACGCTCGTCTCGCGCGACACGGTCGACCAGGACTTCGCGCAGAACCGGCAGCGGTTCCTCGCGGAGCAGGGCTATTCGTACACGATCCTCGATGCGCACGCGCTGCAGGCCGCGTAGGGTCGCCGGGTGAGCACACGACTGGACAACGTCGGGATCGCCGTCCGCGACCTGGAGGCGACCATCGCCTTCTTCACCGACCTCGGCCTCACGGTCATGGGGCGGGACGAGGTCAGCGGCGAGTGGACGGACACCGCGGTCGGCCTCGACGGCAATCACGCGAGGATCGCGATGCTGCAGACCGCCGACGGGCACGGGCGCATCGAGCTGTTCGAGTACCTCCATCCCGAGGCGATCGAGACGTCGCCGACGCTGCCGAACGAGATCGGCATGCATCGTGTCGCGCTCGCGGTGGACGACATCGACGAGGCCCTCGCGATCGCCGCGCGGCACGGCTGCCATCCCCTGCGCGGTGTCGCGAACTACCGCGACGTCTACAAGCTGACGTACCTGCGCGGCCCGAGCGGCATCATCGTGATGCTCGCCGAGGAGCTGCACGCGGACTGACCGCAGTCAGGAGGGCTGTGCGGCCAGGCGCGCGAGGGTGTGCAGCGCCTCCGCGTGGTGGGGGTCGTCGCGGACCGTGATCGCCGCCTTCCACAGCGCCCAGCCCGCGGCGCGCGCCCATGTAGCGTCGTCGAGGCCGGCCGCGCGGCGGAAGACCCCGGCGGCAGGAGGGTCGAGGAACGTCCAGTACGGCACCAGGTCGCACGCGGGGTCGCCGACGCCGGACGTGCCGAAGTCGATGACGGCCGACAGCCTCCCGTCGCGCACCAGGAGGTTGCCGACCGCGGCATCGCCGTGGAACCACACCGGCGGGGCCGTCCAGCTCGACGCCGTCGCCTCCGCCCAGATCGCACGCGCGCGGTCGCGCGACAGGGCGACCGCGGGGATGCGGTCGAGGCGGTCGAACGCGGCCAGGGCCTCCTCCTCGTAGACGGCAGGAGGGGCGCCGCGGAAGAAGTTATGGGTGCCCGGCGCCGGGCCGCCGACCGCCGGGATCGCCCGAAACGCCAGGAGGAAACCGGCGAGGTCCTCGGCCAGCGCCACCGCGTCGACATCCCCCTCCAGCGCCAGCGGATGCCCCGGCAGCCACCGGTACACCGACCACGGCCACGGATACCCCTCCCCCGGCACGCCGGCGGCGACCGGCTCCGGGATCGGCAGCGGGAGGTGCGGCGCCAGTCGCGGCAGCCACTCCTGCTCCTTCGCCACCTGCTCCCGGTACCCGGCCGCGCTCGGGAGGCGGACGCTCAGCTCGTCGCCCAGCCGGAACGTCCTGTTGTCCCAGCCGTCGTGCTCGACCTGGCGCAGCGGCAGCGTGCTCCACTGCGGGAACTGGGCGTCGACCAGCCGCCGGGCGAGGTGGACGTCGATGACGGGCTCAGGAGCGGACATACCGCAGCAGCAGCGTGTCCCCGCCCTGGAGCACGTGCGCGAGCCGCATCCGCTCCGGCACGATCGGCGCGGCTCCGGTCGCGATGCGCGGGGCTCCCCCGGCCGCCAGCACCGGGCTGACCGTCAGGCACAGCTCGTCCACGGCGCGGGCGGCGACCAGGTCGGCGAACAGCCGCGGGCCTCCCTCGCACTGGATGCGGGTGAGCCCGCGCTCGGAGAGCTCGCGCACCAGCCGGGCGGCGTCCACGTGCTCACGCCCGCAGACCACGACGTCGGCGACCTCGGCGAGCGCCTCCCGCGCCTCGGGCCGGGCGAGCTCGGTCGTGACGACGATCGCGCGCTCGGGGGCCTCGCGGAAGATCGCGCTGGCCGGGTCGAGGTCGAGGCTCGCGGAGACGATGGCGAAGACGGGATGCTCGGTCATGCCGGACTCGCGGCGGGCGCGCTGCGACTCCTGGTCGACGCGCATCGGACCGTAGCCCTCGGCGCGGACGGTCCCGGCGCCGACCACGACGACGTCGCAGAGCCGGCGCAGCAGGTCGAAGACCCGGCGGTCGGCCGCGTCGGAGAGTCCGCCGGACAGTCCGCTGACCGTGGCGGCGCCGTCGATGCTGCTCACGAAGTTGACCCGCACCCACGGATCGTCGCCGGCGGCCGTGCCGGCCGTGTACAGCGCAGCGATGTCGTCGTCCGTGAGCGCCGTCTCCGACGGTACGGGGTGGAGGCGGGCGATGGCGGGCTCAGTCATTCACGTCTCCCATGTTGTGCTTGAGGTAGGCGGGCTCGCGGAGGCCGAGGATCGCCTCCGTCATGCGGGCGGCGGCGACGGAGGCGCGCACGTCGTGCATCCGGATGATCCGCGCGCCGTTCACGATCGACACGACGGCCGCCGCGAGCGACCCCTCCAGGCGCTCCGAGCGCGGCGCGTCGAGCGTCTCGCCGATGAAGTCCTTGTTCGAGACGGCGGCGAGCACGGGGTAGCCGAGGTCGGCGATCTCGCGCAGCCGCCGGGTGAGCTCCAGCGAGTGGAGGGTGTTCTTGTTGAGGTCGTGGCCGGGGTCGAGGATGATCCGCTCCTCGGGGACGCCGGCCGCGTTCGCCCGCTCCACCCGGTCGAGCAGGAAGGCGATCACCTCGTCGACGACGTCGTCGTAGTGCGGCCGTGGGAACGGCGTGCGCGGCGCTGCGAGGCTATGGGTGAGGACGAGCGTCGCGGCGCTGTCCGCGACCACTCCCGCGAGGGCGGGATCGCTGAGCCCGGTCGTGTCGTTGATGACGGTCGCGCCCGCGGCGATCGCCTGCCGGGCGACCTCCGCATGGAAGGTGTCCACGGAGATGACGACGTCGGAGCCGGCCCGGAGCGCGGCGACGACCGGCACGACCCGCTCCACCTCCTCCTCGACCGGGACGGGCTCGCCGGGCGCGAACGGCGCGCCGCCGATGTCGACCCAGTCGGCGCCGAGCGCGACCGCCTCGAAGCAGGCGTCGACCGCGCGGTCGAACGCGTAGGTGCGGCCCTGGTCGAAGAACGAGTCCGGCGTGCGGTTGACCACCGCCATCACCGCCACCCGCCGGGAGAAGTCGATCGTGCGCGCACCGATCGTGCGGATCGGGACGCCCAGGGGCGGCAGGTACGGCTCAGACGGCGGCAAGGTCCACGCTCTCGTCGGTCAACAGCTGCTCGTCGACGCGGTCGCCGTCGCGGATCAGGCGCTGGATGTCGTCCTGCACATCCCACACGTTGACGTTCATGCCGCCCACGACCCGATCGCCACGCAGCCAGAAGGCGATGAAGGCGCGCGCCTCCACGTCGCCGCGGTACACCACCCGTGCGTCCGCCATGAGCGGCGCGTACCCGGAGAACTCCATGCCCAGATCGTATTGGTCGGAGTAGAAGTACGGGATGTCGTCGTACCCGGCACGCTCGCCGAGGATCGCCCGCGCGGCGACTCTGCCGCCGGCGATGGCGTTCGCCCAGTGCTCGTTGCGCAGGTGCCGCCCGATGGCCGGCAGGAACGGGTTCGCGACGTCGCCGACCGCGTAGACGTCCTCCGCGGCCGTGCGCATGGCCTTGTCGGTCGGGATGCCGTTGCGCAGGGCGAGTCCCGACCGCTCCCCGACGCGCGTGTTCGGCGCGGCCCCGACGCCCGCCACCACGAGGTCGGCGTGGAGGCGCTCGCCCGACGAGAGGACGACCTCCGCCGCGTGCTGGTCGCGCGTCGCACCCTCCACCGCGACGGCGTGGTCGCCGTTGCGGAAGGCGACGCCGTGGTCGGTGTGCAGCCGCTCGAAGATCCCGCCGGGGCCGCTTCCGATCGCCGCGCTGAGCGGGACGGCCGAGCGTCCCACCACGGTCACCTCGTTGCCGAAGCCGCGCGCGGCGGCCGCGACCTCCATCCCGATCCAGCCCGAGCCGACGACGACCACGCGGCGGGCGCCGACCTCGAGCGACGCGTACAGCCGCTGGCTGTCCTCGATGGTGCGCAGCTGCAGCACGGCGCCGTGGCCGCTGCCTGGCACCGAGAGCGGACGCGCGCTCGCGCCCGTCGCGAGCACGAGGCTGTCGTAGGTGAGACGGCCGCCGCCGGCCACGAACAGCTCGTGCGCGCCCGGGTCGAAGGAGCCGGCCTCGGTGCCGGGCAGGAACTCGACGTCGTGCTCGGGATACCACTCGCCCGGCTTGACGTACGTCGCGTCGACGTCGGCCTCGCCCTTGAGGTACTCCTTCGACAGCGGCGGACGAATGTAGGGGTGGTGCTCCTCGGCGCCGAGCAGCAGGATGCGGCCCTCGAAGCCCCGCTCGCGCAGCTCGACGGCGGTGGTGGCTCCGGCGAGACCGGCGCCCGCGATCACGACGGTACGTCTGGACATGGCGTCCTCCTCGCTCCCAGCATCCACGCTGCCCTCGGCGAGCGCCAGCCCCGCGCACGTGCGGCGCACGCCGGGCGCACGCGCTCTGCACCGATCGCGCACCGACGGCTCACAGACAAGACCCAGCCGATGCGCAGATAATATCTTCCATGAACGCAGGACCCCGCATTCTCATCGTCGACGACGAGCCGAACATCCGCGATCTGCTCACCACCAGCCTCCGCTTCGCCGGGTTCGCCGTGCGCGCGGTGGGCAACGGCGCACAGGCGATCTCCGCGGTCCTCGAAGAGGAGCCAGACCTCATCATCCTCGACGTCATGCTGCCGGACATGAACGGCTTCGGCGTCACCAAGCGTCTACGCGGGGCCGGCTACACCGCGCCCATCCTGTTCCTCACCGCGAAGGACGACACCGAGGACAAGATCACCGGCCTCACGGTCGGCGGCGACGACTACGTGACCAAGCCGTTCAGCCTCGACGAGATCGTCGCGCGCATCAAGGCCATCCTGCGCCGCACGATGCAGGCCGACGAGGACGCGGTCATCCGGGCCGGCGAGCTCACGATGGACCAGGACACGCACGAGGTCTTCGTCGGCGACACGGCGATCGAGCTCAGCCCGACCGAGTTCAAGCTCCTGCGCTACCTGATGCTCAACCCCAACCGCGTGCTGTCGAAGGCGCAGATCCTCGACCACGTGTGGGAGTACGACTTCAACGGCGACGCGGGCATCGTGGAGTCGTACATCTCGTACCTGCGCCGCAAGGTCGACGCGCACTCGAGCGAGCCGCTCATCCAGACCAAGCGCGGCTTCGGCTACATGCTCAAGGCCGCGAAGGCGTGAGGGCCGGGACACCGCTCCTCCACACCCCCGGCTCAGGTTCTGCTGCGTAGACTGGCGCCCTGATGCACGCACGCTTGCTCGATCGATGGAACGCGATCTCCCTGCGCACCAAGATCACCGGGGTGACCGTGCTGATGCTGACCCTCGGGCTGCTCGTGACCGGCATCGGGACGATGTCGATGCTCAAGCCGGTCCTCCTCGACCAGCTCGACGCCCAGCTCTCCGCCGCGTCCGGCGCGAACTACCTCAACACCTACCTGTACGGCACGTCGTCCGACAGCCAGAAGATCGCGACGGACGCCAGCCCGTCGGACTACTTCGCGGCGCTGTACGACTCCAACGGCGACCTGGTGAAGACGAACTGGTCGAACATCCCGTTCTCGCACCGCCCGGCCATCCCCGAGTCGCTGACCGTCGCCGAGGGCAAGCAGCTGCCGGCCGGCGGCTATCCCCTGCTGTCGAACGACGGCCGCACCACCTACCGGGCGCTGGCCCAGACGGTGACGCTGACGAACCCTCCCGGCGCCCTCGGCACGGCGATCGTGGCGACCACGACGACGCAGATCGACACGGTGATGGCGAGCTTCCTCGCGATCTTCCTCGGCTTCGGCGTGATCGTCATCATCGTCGGCGCCGGGCTGACCCGGATGCTCGTGACGACGACGTTCTCCCCGCTGCGGGAGGTGGAGCAGACGGCCGCAGCCATCGCCGACGGCGACTTCAGCCAGCGCCTCGGCGGGGCGACGCCCAACACCGAGGTCGGCCGGCTCAACCGCTCCCTCAACACCATGCTCAACCGGATCGATCGCGCCTTCACCGACCGCGCACGCACGATCGAGCAGATGCGCCGGTTCGTCGGCGACGCCTCCCACGAGCTGCGCACGCCGCTGGTGTCGGTGCGCGGGTACGCCGAGCTGTACCGGATGGGCGCGCTGCAGACCCCGGAGGACGTCGCCCAGGCGATGGACAGGATCGAGAAGGAGGCCATCCGCATGGGCCTCCTCGTCGAAGACCTGCTGGAGCTGGCCCGCCTCGATGAGACCAAGCCGCTGGACCTCCTCCCCGTCGACCTCGTGCAGATCGCCCGCGACGCCGCGATGGATGCGATGGCCGGAGCGCCGGACCGCGTCGTCACCGTGCTGACGCCGCCGGCGATCGCCGTGCCGGAGCCGCTCGACGACGACGAGCCGCCGTCGCTCGACACCATGCCGATGCCGCTCGCCGACCAGCCGTCGCGCCCGCTGCAGTCGCGCTCGGCCAACTCCACCGGACCGATCGCGTTCGCCGGGGCGACCCTCGCCCGCCTGCGCCGCGGCCGCGGGCGCCGGGTCAGCACCGACACCCTCCCGATCAGCACGACCGAGCAGCTCACCCTCGCCGAGCCCGACCCCTCGCCCGCCGAGCCCGCGATCGTGCTCGCGGAGGAGAACAAGCTGCGCCAGGTCGTCACGAACCTCATCGGCAACGCGCTGCGCTACACGCCCGCCGGGTCTCCCATCGAGATCGGCGTGCAGGTCGACCACCGCACCGAGCGGGCGACCATCGAGGTGCGGGACCACGGCGACGGCATCCCGCCGCAGATCCGCGAGAAGATCTTCCAGCGGTTCTGGCGCGCCGACACCTCGCGCACGCGCGAGACCGGCGGCAGCGGCCTGGGCCTCGCGATCGTCGCGTCCATCGTCGCCGCCCACCACGGCACGGTGGAGGTCGTGGAGACCGACGGGGGCGGCGCGACCTTCCGCGTCACGCTGCCGCTCGCCGACTCGGCCGCGGCGCCGAAGCCGGGGCAGTAGCCCACTTCGCGCGCTCGCCCTCC